>NZ_JBLRVZ010000030.1:0-198761 GCF_048159505.1 Streptomyces sp. T028 | reverse complement strand
GCCCCCACCGCCGTCGGTTCAGAGCCGCGGCGCGCGGCTCGCCGTACGCAGGATGTCCTCGAAGCGGGAGGCGCAGTCCTCCAGGGCGAACTCCCGCTCGGCCAGGGCCCGGCTCTCCTTGCCCAGTGACTCGGCGCGAGCCCGGTCGGACAGGATCTCCCGCGCCCAGGAGGCGGCCTCGTCGAGGGAGGACTCCTGCGGCGGGAACACCGCCGACCCCGCCCGGCGCAGCAGCTGCGCCGCGAGGTTGCCGGCGGGCATCAGGCCGAGCACGGGGCGCCCGGCACACAGATACGACAACGTCTTCGACGGCACCGAGAACTCCCCGGCGTCCGCGCCCAGCAGCACCACGAGGAGGTCGCCCGAGCCGAGCACCTCGGGCAGCCGCCCGTACGGCTGGAAGGGCAGCAGGGTCAGGTCGATCCCCCGCTCGGCGGCAGCCCTGCGCAGGACGGGTACGGCCGGGCCGTCGTTGACAACGACCAGCCGCACCGGGGTGCCCCGCGCGCCCAGCCGCTCGGCCAGCCGCACCAGCAGCTCCGGGTTGTGCTTCAGGCCCAGCGTGCCGGAGTACAGCACGGTCCGTACGCCGTCCAGGCCCTGCTCGGCCGACCAGGCGTTGGCCCGGTCCACCGGCACGATCTCGTCCAGCGGCGCCCAGTTGGGGATGACGGTGACCTTGCCGGCCGTGCCCCACTCACGGTGGACGCGCAGGAACGACTCGGCGATCACCACGATCGCCGCGGCCTGCCGCGCCGACCACTTCTCGCCGGCCCCGAAGACCTTCGCGGCGACGCCCATGGACCGCGCGACCTTCTCGGCGGCGAAGCTCTTCATCGCCACGGCCGTCACGTCCTGGTGCCACAGCACCCAGGGGACGCCCATCCGCCGCAGCACGCCCGCCGCGACCACCAGCACCGGGATCGGCATGTTGGACAGCAGGGCCACGTCCGGCTTCTCCTGCCGTACCTGCCGGGCCAGTTCGAGGCCCAGCAGGGTCTCCTGGCGCAGTCGGCGGACGTAGGCGTCCTTCCGCAGCGCGGTGCCGTCCCCGATGGTGACGAAGCGCAGCCCGGGGGTGTCCCCGGCGAGGTTGCCCTTGCCGGAGACGTAGGCCGTGCAGGTCGAGTGGACGACGTCGTGACCGCGGCGCGCCAGTTCACGGCTGAGCTGGGCCTGGAAGGGGTGGCCGCTGTAGTCGTGGACGAGGATCCTCATGGGTTCTCCGTCTCCTCTGCTCATCCGCGCGTCACTGCTGGGAGCGCTTGACCTGGTCGTAGACCCAGGCGTAGGTCGTCTCCAGACCGTCGAGCAGGGTCACCGACGGCTCCCAGCCGTGGATCTCCTGGATCAGGGCGTTGTCGGAGTTGCGGCCGCGCACGCCCTGTGGGGCGTCGAGGCGGTAGGAGCGCTCGCAGCGGACACCGGCGATCTCCTCGACGAGGTCGACGAGCTGGTTGATGGTGACCAGCTCCGAGGAGCCGAGGTTGACCGGGATCCCGCTGTCCCCGTTCATGATCATCTGGCTGCCGCGCACACAGTCGTCGATGTACATGAAGGAACGGGTCTGCAGTCCGTCGCCCCAGATCTCGATCCGGTGGTCGCCGCTGAGGACCGCCTCGGCGATCTTCCGGCACACCGCCGCCGGCGCCTTCTCCCGGCCGCCGGTCCAGGTGCCGTGCGGGCCGTACACGTTGTGATAGCGGGCGACGCGGGTGACGAAGCCGTAGTCCTCGGTGTAGTGCCGGCACATGCGCTCCGAGAACAGCTTCTCCCAGCCGTAGCCGTCCTCCGGCTGCGCCGGGTAGGCGTCCTCCTCCCTGAGCGCGGTGAGGTCCGGGTCGGTCTGCTTGCCGGCGGCGTACACGCAGGCGGAGGAGGAGTAGAAGTAGCCCTCCGTACCGGCCTCGTGCGCGGCCTGCAGCATGTGCGTGCTGGTGAGGACCGACATCATGCAGGCGGCCTTGTTGTTCTCGATGAAGCCCATGCCGCCCATGTCGGCGGCCAGCATGTACACCTGGCGCGCGCCCCGGACGCCCGCGCGGGCGCTCTCCAGGAGCGAGAGGTCGGCGACCACGTTCTCGGCGTCGGGGTGGACCTGGTACCAGTCCTCGCGCGGCTTGATGTCGACGGAGCGGACGGTCAGTCCCTGGGCGAGAAGGTCGCCCACCAGGTGACCGCCGATGAATCCCCCGCCCCCGGCGACGACGACGTCTACCTGCTGGCTCATGCGCAACTCCTCTGCGATTCGCGATACCTGGAGAGATCCGGCGAGATCCGGCGAGATCTGCTGGCCGATAAGCTATGCAGACTTGTCATGATTTGGGGTAATTGGCACGCCGGGAATTTCTCGTTTTCTGCGCGCCTGGGCTGATTAGCGCGATGTAAGCGCTATATATCCTTCAGTGATGTTTCAGCCTAAATATTCGCTCGACGGAGAGGCCGGGATGCAGGACGCTCGCGTCCGCAGTGTGGCTGCGGTCTCCCTCTGGGCCGTGGCGCTGACGGTCCTGCTGCCGGGGCTGATCCTCCAGTCGCACGGTGCGCACCCGTCGGCCGCGTTCGCTCTGCAATGTGTCGTCGTGGTGCACAGCGGCGGTGCGCTCGCCCGGGTGCTCACCGCGTCCCGGGTACGGTTCGTCGCCCTCGGCTTCTGGGTCTTCGTCTACATCTGGCTGGGGCTGGCGGGCCTGGCGATGCTGGCCGCCGACACCTACCCCTGGCCGTACCGGACCGGTGAGACGACCGCCCTCGGGGCCGTGGCCCTCGTCGAACTCGGACTCCTCGCCCACACCGCCGGAACGGCCCTCGCCGCCCGCCGGGAACGCGTCCGCGGGGACAACGGCCCGCCCGGACTCCTGGAGCGCGTCCTCGCCCGCCGTATCGCGCCCTGGCGTCTGCTGGCCCTGTGCGGGCTCGCACTCGGCCTCGCCGCCGTGCTGATCGCCGGCCAACCCGGCCGACTCGGCGCGTACTTCACCAGCCGGCAGGCGATCACCGAGGCCGGTGGGGAGGACGCCTCCCTGCGCTCCCTGCTCAGCTGGTCGCTGTCCGTGCCCGCGTTCTGGGCGCTGCTCGGCCTGCTGTGCGTGCCACGCCGCCCCGGCGGCGACCACTGGCTGCGTGCCGTGCGCTGGCTGCTGCTGCCCGTGCTGCTCGCCCTCAACGTCGTCGTCAACAACCCCATCAGCAAGCCGCGGTTCTGGGCCGGCATGGTCCTGCTGACCCTGCTGTTCTCGGTGCCCCGGCTCTGCCGGCCCCGCGCCTTCCGGGTCACCGCCGCCGCGATCCTCGCCGCGCTGCTGTTCGTCTTCCCCTACAGCGACTACTTCCGCTACAGCGACCGGGAGACCCTCACCGTCGCCTCGCTCGCCGACCAGTTCACCTCCAACGGCGACTACGACGCCTTCCAGCAGATGCAGACCGGCGTCGACTACGCGCACGACCACGGGTTCTCCCCGCAGAACGTCCTCGGCCCGCCGCTGTTCATGGTGCCGCGCGCGATGTGGCCGGAGAAACCCAAGGACACCGGCATCTCCCTGGCCGAGTACGCCGGTTACGAGTTCCACAACCTCTCCGCGCCCCTGTGGATCGAGAGTTACCTGTGGGCCGGACCCCTCGCTGTGGTCCTCGTGTTCCTCCTGCTGGGCGCGTTCGGCCGGCGGGTGGACGACATCCGCCACCGGCTGCGCGAGCACCCCGGCGCCCTCGCCGCCCTGCTCGTCCCGGCGTTCGCCTTCTACCAGATGGTCTTCCTGCGCGGCAGCCTGCTCGCCATCGCGGGTCCGCTGACCCTGCTGTTGGCCGTACCGCTGCTCATCACCACCCCCATCGCCCGGGCATCCCGGTTCCGCTCATCGGCGATGCCGGCCGCAACCCCCCGTCACGCATCGATCCCCGGAACAGGAGGGCACCCGTGACCGGCCCCATCCATCTCGACGACCGGTACGACGAGCCGGACCAACTACGCGACCAACTGCGCCGCATCCTTCGCCACCGCGCCCTGATCGCGCTGGGCCTGGTCCTGGGACTGCTCGGCGGGCTGGCGCTGGCCCAGTACCGCGCGCACACCTACTCCGCCACCAGCGAGGTCCTGGTGCGCTCCACCACCGATCCGTTCGGCGCGGTCGGGGTCTCCGCCGACAACCAGGTCAGCATGACCACGGAGCAGCAGATCGCCACCAGCGCCGAGGTCGCCCGCCGCGTGGCCCACGCCCTCGGCCTGCCCGAGAGCCAGGCGAACGGGCTCGCGTCCCGGCTGCGGGTCACCAACCCGATGAAGTCCCGGGTGCTGCGCTTCGAGTTCACCGCCGGCACCCCGAAGCGCGCGGAACGCGGCGCCAACGTCTTCGCCGAGGCCTACCTCGCCGACCGCAAGGGCCGCAACGACGCCGCGGTGCGGCGCGCCACGGACGCCCTCGGCCAGCAGATCGAGGTGCTCAACGAACAACTGGCCGAGGAGAAGCTGGAGGAGAAGGACACCAAGACCGCCGCGCAGAGCCAGCTCTACACCCTGCAGAAGCGCGTCCTGGACATCAAGTCCCGCGACACCGACGCCGGTGACGTCGTCCGCCGGGCCACCGCCCCGCACCTGCCGGTGGGCCCCGGCCTGCGGACCCTGCTCGCCCTCGGCCTGGTGTGCGGTCTGCTGCTCGGCGTGGTGCTGGCCTGGCTGCGCTCCGCCCTGGACTCCCGGATCCGCTCGGTCGGCGAGCTGCGCGGCGCGCTGAGCACCCCGGTGCTCGGCATCCTGCCCGACGACGAGGACGCGGGCGACGAACTGCTGAAGGTCGGCCGCACCGGCGGCGCCCGCGCCGAGGCGTTCCGCGCCCTGGCCTTCCGGCTGCGCCGGGCCGAGAGCCCCGCGGGTCCCGGGCAGGTGCTCGTCGTCTCCCCGCGCGACGCCGAGGCCGCCGAGGAGGTCGCCGCCAACCTGGCCGCGGCCCTCGCCGAGTACGGCGGAGAGGTGCTCCTGGTCGACGCCGACTCCGACGCCTCCGGCCTCTCGGACCGGCTGCCGCTGATGCCGTACGAGGCACCCACCCTGGAGGAGGCGTTCCTGCCCAGCGGAAGCGTCCTCGTCGACGCCGACGTCACCGGACGGCTCGCGTTCCGCTCCGGCGGCGGCATCGGCGCGCACACCCGCGCCGGCCTGTCCGCCGAGGCCGCGCGGCTGCGGCCGGGCGCCGACTCCACCACCGTCGTCGTCACCGGGCCGTTCCTCACCCACGCCGACGCGCTCGCCGTCGCCCAGCGCGTCGACGGCGTCCTGCTGGTCGTCGGACTCGGCGGCACCCGGCAGGACGACCTGCGCCAGGTGCAGGAGCTGGTCGACTGCTCCGGCGGACGCCTCCTCGGCACCGTCCTCGACGCCGCGCGACCCCGCCGGCGCCTGCGGCTGCCGCGCCGCCGTCCGAAGTACCGTCCGGTGTCCCACACCGTCGCGCCGATGGAACTCCCCGCGCAGGACGGCACCTTCTCCGTCTCCCGGCGGTGACCGCTGCCGAAGCGACCGCTCCCCTCCGCGCCGGGGCCGACGCCCCGCGCGCGGTGGCGGCGGTCGCCCGGGGAGGGTGGTGGGGGATGGCGGGTTCCGCCGCGAACGCCGTCTTCTCCTTCCTGCTGGTCGGCCTCGTCACCCGCGCCGTGGGCGCCGACGGCTCGGGCGTGATCTTCACGGGCGTCGCCCTGTTCACCATCCTCAGCAACACCTGCAAGCTCGGCGCCGACGCCGGGCTGATCCGTTTCGTCCCCCGGGACCTCGCCCTCCACGACGGGCGCTCGGTCCCCGCCCTGCTGCGCATGGCCGTCCTGCCCGCGGCCGCGGTCTCCACCGTGGCCGCCGCGCCCCTGCTGCTCTCGCCCACCGCGGCCCACCTGCTGCTGCCCCAACTGCCCCCGGCGGACGCCGTCTCGCTGGTCCGGCTCTTCGGCGTCTTCCTGCCCGTCGCCACCGTGGGCATGGTCCTGCTCGGCGCCACCCGCGGATACGGCACGGTCGTGCCGTTCGTCGGCGTGGAGCAGATCGGCAAACCGGTGCTGCGCCTGCTGATCGCCCTCCCGGTCGCCTTCCTCCTGCCCAGCCTGACGGCGCTGGCCTCGGCATGGCTGCTGCCGACCCTGGCCGGTTCCGTGGCCGCCTGGTCCGCCCTGCGCCGCTGCCGGGCCGGCCGTGGCCCGACACCCGCACCGCGGCACGAGTCCGTGTCCTGGCGGACGTTCTGGGGTTTCGCCGCGCCCCGCGCGGTCTCCTCCGTCTTCGACATCAGCGCCGCGTGGGTCGGTGTCATCCTGCTGTCGGCCCTTGGCACCGCCTCGGAGGCGGGCGTCTACACCGCGATCGGCCGGGTCGTCACCGCGGGCACACTCCTCCAGCTCGCCGTACGGCTCGCCGTCGCCCCGGAGATCAGCCGACTGCTCGCCCTCGGCGAGGACACCGAGGCCCACGCCCTGCACCGGGTGTCGACCTGCTGGATCGTGCTCTTCTCCTGGCCGCTGTTCGTCCTTGTCGCGGCCTTCCCGGAGACCTTCCTGTCCGCCTTCGGGCCGGAGTTCGTCCGCGGCGCGCCCGCCCTGGTCGTGCTGTGCGCCGCCTCCATGGTCAACGTCGCCGTCGGCAACGCCCAGACCGTGCTGCTGATGGCCGGGCGCAGCTCCTGGCATCTGGCCGTCACCGCGGCAGCGTTCACGGTGCAGCTGACCGTCGGCGTCCTCGCCGTCCCGGCCTGGGGCGTGTTCGGCGCCGCCGTGTCCTGGGCCGCCGCCATCGTCGTGGAGAACCTCGCGGCGGCCCTGCTGATCCGGCTGCGCCTCGGCTTCACCACCGTGGACCGCGGCTACGTCACCGCCCTCGGCCTCGCCCTGACCGTCTCCGTGGTGCTGGGAGCCGCCCGTACGAGGGAAGGTGACACTCCATCAGGACTCGCCGTGGCGATGGTCTTGGGAATGTGTGTATTTGCTATTAGTTTGTGGCGATATCGGACGTCGCTGAGAGTGAGCGATCTGGTCGGAGTGCTGCGCCGCCGCGCCGCATGAGACCGGCCCCGGCCGCAGCGTTCCGGCTCACTCCGCGGGGCGTCCCCGACTCGTACCACTCCCAACCACTGTCACCGGGGTTCCCTTGCACCTGAGAAAGCTCCGCTCGAAGCCGGTCACCAGGGTCGCCGTCACCGCCCTCGTGTGCTCCGCAGCCCTGCTCGACGCCTCCCTCGCCGCGGCCGCCGACGGCGGCCCGAAGACGTTCTCCGCCGATGCGCTGCCGACCTGGCAGACCGAGGGCATCGTCTGGTCGATGGCAGCCGCGAACGGCGTCGTCTACGTCGGAGGAACGTTCGAGGCGGTCCGTCCGCCGGGTGCGGCACCGGGCCGGAAGCTGGTGGCCCGCCGCAACTTCGCCGCGTTCGACGCCGTGACCGGCAAACTCCTGCCCTGCGCCCCGTCCTTCACCGGGCACAACCACACCGTGCGGGCCATGAAGGCCTCCGCGGACGGCCGGGTGCTGTACATCGGCGGTTCCTTCGACCGCGCCGGCTCCGAGAAGGCGGCCAACCTGGTCGCGCTCAACACCTCCGACTGCTCCGTACGCAAGGAGTTCAAGCCGACCGTGTCGTCGACCGTCCGGGCCGTCGAGCCCACGGACCGGGCGATCTACCTCGGCGGGGACTTCGGCCGGGTCTCCGGCCAGACCCGGAGCCGTATCGCCGCCGTCACGCCCAAGGGCGCCCTGCTGCCCTTCAGGGCCGAACTCGACCAGCCGGTGCGCGCCCTGTCGGCCGCGCTCCCGCAGGGGCGCCTGTTCGTCGGCGGCGACTTCGAGGAGGTCAACGGGCAGCGGGCCCGCTCCCTGGTCACCCTGAACCCCGTCACCGGTGCCACCATGCTCGCCTACCCGGGCTGGTTCCCGACCCAGTCGTCGGTGAAGACGATCGCCCAGGACAAGTCCCGCTTCTTCGTGGGCGCCGAGGGCCACGGGCCGGGCATCTACGACGGCCGGATCGCGGGCCGGACCGCCACCGGCATCATGGTGTGGAACGACACCTGCCGCGGCGCCACCCAGTCCGTCCTGCCCTACAACGGCGTTCTCTACAGTGCCTCGCACGCCCACGACTGCAACGAGACGCCCGGCGGGTTCCCCGACCGGGGCGACCGCCAGCACTTCCTGGCCCAGCGGGTCGAGAACCGCAGGATCCTGCACTGGTTCCCCGACACCGACGGCGGCCTCGGCGAGCAGGTCGGTCCCCGCATCCTGGTGGTGTCGAGGGGCGTCCTGTGGGCGGGCGGTGAGTTCACCGAGGTCAACGAGGCGCCCCAGCAGGGCCTCACGCGCTTCGGCGACAAGGACACCGGCGCGCCGGAGGGGCCGCCCACCCTGTCCCTGGCGGCGTCCCAGCCCGGCAAGGTCACCCTCGCCTGGCGTGCCGCGTGGGACCGCGACGACGCCGTGTTGACGTACCGGATTTTCCGCGACGGCAAGCTGGTCGCGAACAAGGCCAAGTCCTCCGCCTTCTGGGACCGACCGAGGATGACCTGGACCGACTCGGTTCCGGCCGGCTCCCGCCACCAGTACGCCATCCAGGTCACGGACGGCACCAACAGCGCGGCCAGGTCCCGTTCCCTGACCGTGAACGTGCCGAAGAAGCCCACGCAGCACACCGCCGGCGCACCGGCTCAGCCCGCTCAGGGCGCCCCGGCGCAGGGCGCACAGTCGGCACAGACCACCCAGCCGGGCCAGTCGCAGCCGGCCGCGCGACGAGGAGGTGGGGAGCGATGACCCGCATCGGATTCGCCCCCGGCGTCTACGACCTGTTCCACATCGGCCACCTGAACATCCTGCGTGAGGCCCGCCGGCACTGCGACCGGCTCGTCGCGGGGGTGAGCTCCGACGACCTGACGGCACGGCTGAAGGGCAAGGTCCCGGTCGTCCCGCTCGCCGAACGACTCGACATCGTCCGCAGTGTGAAATACGTCGACGACGTCGTCGTGGAGACGGTGGACGACAAGCTGATCACCTGGAAGCGCGTCGGCTTCCACGCCATCTTCAAGGGCGACGACTGGCGCGGCACCCCCAAGTGGCTGGAGTACGAGCGGCGGTTCAGGGAGGTCGGTGTGGAGGTCGTCTACTTCCCGTACACCATGCACACCTCCAGCACCCTGCTGCGCAGTGCCCTCAGGATGCTGGCCGAACACGAGCCGCCCGCGATCCCCTCAGCGCAGTTCGCGGAACCACTTCACCAGGAAGGCGGCCATGAACAGGACGTGTGCCAGCAGCAGCGTGCAGTACACCGCAAGGAAGACGTCCTGACTGCCCAGGAATAGAAAGCCGAGGCAGGTCAGGCCGTAGTCGACCGGCAGCAGCAGGACGGACCTGAGCGCCGGGGGCGCACCGGGCGGAACCTCGCCCGGTGCCCGCCGCTTGAGCTTCTCCGTCAGGATCCCGGCGAAGAAGATCACCACGGCCGCGAGCTGGAAGACCATCGGAGCCAGCAGCCAGAGCGGGCTGGGCAGGCTGAAGAACCGGTAGAACGACACCAGCACCACGAGATGCAGGGCGAGGATCTTGACGCAGTCCAGGACATGGTCGAGCCACTCGCCCGACGGGCTCCCCGACCGCTGGCCCCGCGCCAGCTGACCGTCCGCCGAGTCCAGTACGAAACCCACGGCCAGGGCCGCGCCCACACCGATCGCCATCGTCGGCGAGGGCGGCAGCAGGGCCACCGCGGCCAGGGCCGGGAAGGTGAACAGGGCACCGAGGACGGTCAGCTGATTGGGCGTCGCCCCCACCTGATAGGCCAGCGCGGCCAGGACCCGGCCGGCCGGGCGATTGACGAACCGGGTGTAGAGCGAGACCCCCTTCGCGGGCTTCTGTGCCGCCGACAGCCGGCGGAGCACCTCGACGAACTCGGCCATTTCCCTCCTTAATTCATGTTGATTCACTTCAATTGGCGAAATCGTTGGAAAGAAGGCAATTATGGCAGAACGGGGAGGTGCGATGTCCCGTGTCAGCCGTCGGCAGCTTCTGCGTGGCGGGGTGTCACTGCTGGGCGCGACGGTCCTCACCGCCCACAGCGCGTCCGCGGCGTCGGGCCCCGGAAGCGGTCCCGGCGCCCCGGTCGGCCCGGGCGAACCGGCCGGCCCCGCCGGTGTGGGGCGGGCGACGGCGTCCGCCGCTCTGCTGTCGCGCGTCATCAACGTCCGTGACCTCGGTGCGGTGGGCGACGGACGCGCAGACGACACCGCCGCGTTCGAGTACGCCTACACCCTCGCCGCCGCCCGGGTCTCGAGGGGCATCGGCCGCACCGTGATCGAGATCCCGCCCGGCGAGTTCCTCATCACCCGCCCGAACGCCCTGCTGAACGGAGTCGCGCCGCTGCGCCCGGTCAACGGACTGCGCTTCTCCGGCGCGGGCAAACGCATGACCACCCTCGTCTTCCGCCCGCCCGTCGGCCCCGGCTCCTATCTGTGCCGCAACGAGGACATCTGGTCCAACCTGTCCTTCGAACGCGTCCAGTTCCGCTCGGCCACCCCGGGCGCCTCGTTCTTCAGCTCGTACTCCACCGGGCAGGCGCAGGACTACCGGTTCTCGGAGTGCGAGTGGATGGGGGAGTGGGAGTACGGCATCTCCCTGGACGGCACGGACACCAACTCCGAGATGCGCTGGGAGGCGTGCCGCGTCGGCGGCGCCTACCGCAGGGCGTTCCTCTACTCGGGCGTCACGGGCCGCGGGCAGGACCCCAACGACCAGGACCAGTTCCTCAACTACTGGTTCACCGACATGAAGGTCGAGTACGAGTGGGGCAACTTCCTGGAGTTCCCCTACGGGGGCTCGATCACCTGCCGGGGCGGCTCGTACATCGTCACGGGTACCCGCCCGCAGAGCCAGGAGTACGGCACCACCAGCACGTTCTTCCGGTTCCCCGTCGCCCAGCACCACGACTCGGTGCAGCGCTTCCACGCCCAGGACATCCGCTTCGAGGTGCGCAACCCGGACGTGCGGGTCATCGACTGCGTCTGGAAGAGCGGCACGGTCCACTTCAGCGACTGCGACGACACCGGACTGGCCTTCAAGGACTTCGCCCCCGAAGTACGGCCGCACCGCTATGTCGTGGGACCGCGCGGGCCGCTGATCCGGTACGACTCCTGCCAGTTGGTCGGCCGGCACGAGTACCGGACGGACGGCGTACGCGACTCCCTGCCCACCGTCGCCCGGTACGACATGTGTCTGCTGCGCAACCATGCTCAGGACCAGTTCGCCGTCACCGACGGCGCCGCGAAGCCCGGCTTCGTCACCTTCGTCGACTGCCTGGACGGAGCCGGCGCCGCCGACCCGGTCACGGCCCCGGAGGCCGCCGGCAACGGCCCGGCGGCACCGGACGCCCCGAAGACACCGCCCGCCGGTGCCACCGCGCCCGCGAGCCCGACCCCGGTCCCCGCGCAGACGCCCCCACCCGCCCCAGCCCCCTCACGGAGCTGACGATCCCTCTGGCCGCCGCGGTCCCGAACGGCTGCGGGGGTCAGCGGTCGGCGTAGTCCGCGGCGAGGCGGTCGAGGAAGACCGCCAGCCGGGGCGCCGCGGTATCTCTCGTGTGCGTCCGGCCGCGGTGCGGCCGGGCACGTCTTCGGAACCGGCGTGCGTGCACGCGGCGTTGAGTGATCGTGAAGCTGGTGGTCTTGAGGCGACTTTGCGCGCCTGCAACGAGGCGGCCACCTGGGTCAGTGAGGTTGCGTTCGACAAAGGCGTGAAGCGGAACTTCGCGCTGCGCGAGCACACCTACGGCGAGATCAAGGCGAGGTGGGGGGCTGGGCGCGCAGGCGGCCCAGCACGTGATCAAGAAGACGTGCGACGCGTACGCCACGCTGAAGGCCAACCTGAAGGCCGGGAACCTGGGCAGCGCGGCTCCAGGCGGTACCGGAAGGCCATCGGGAAGCCGGTGGCCTTCCGGGCGACAGTGCGCAGTCGTACGACGACCGGATGCTGTCCTGCCGGACGGCCGAGCGCCGGGTGTCGGTCTGGACGACTGCGGGGCGGGTGAAGGACGTGGCGTTCACCGCCTCGCCGGAGCAGCTGGCCACCCTCGCCCTGTACCGCGAGGGCGAGTCCGACCTCGTTCGCCGGGACGGCATGTGGTTCCTGAACGCCACCTGCGAGGTTCCCGAAGCCCCGGCGAACACCGACCGGGTGGACTTCCTCGGTATCGACCTGGGCATCGAACGGCGGCGCAAGGAGACGCGGCGCGCACGGGACATCAACCACAAGATTTCGAAGCATGTGGTGGCCGAGGCTGGGGGCACCTCCCACGCCCTTGAGGCAGTGGGGGAGCACCGGTCGCGGGATCGCCCTGGAGGACCACGCGGGGCCCCGTCAACGGCCCCTGCCCCACCACCGGAGCACACACGCCGGGGTGGGGCTGGACGCAAACGCAGCACCACAGCCAGTGGTGCCCGTTGTGCGAGCCCGTCGCTTTAGCGACGGGTAGTTGACGTCAGGTCGTCAGGTCGTCACGCGGAAAGTGGCGTCGCTGCGTCCCGTCGCGGTGGTGATCGGGTCGAGCCGCAGCTGGTAGGCGTAGTGCCGGATGTAGCGGTCGGGGTAGTTGTACGACTGGAACGACGACCAGGTCGTGTCGGCGAGCCCGGCGACCTGGCGGAAGGACGCGTCCGCCGCGAACTGGGCGGTGCCGTCGTTGTGGACCAGCTGGAAGTCGAATCCGGCGTGCCGCAGGAAGTACCCGGGGAAGTTGACCGACTCGAAGGAGACCGTGCCGGAGCCGGCCAGGCCCGGCCTCAGCCGGAACCGGGAGTCCTCGGCGGGACTGACGCTCGGGTCGATGCGCACGTCGAAGTTGGCGTGCCGTACGTATCGGTCCTGGAAGTTGTACGACTGGAGCCGGTTGGCCGCGGTGTTGGGCCAGCGGGCGAGCACGCGGCTCTCCTCGGCGGCCGTCAGGTTCAGGATCCAGCCGTGGCGCTTCTTCGTGCCGCCCATGCTGTAGCTGCCCGAGGTCTGTTTCTGGTAGGCGGCGGGGTTGGACGGGTCGGTCGTCAGAACAGGCATGTAGCCGCCTCCTGTGGCGTACTGGTCGAGGTAGAGGGCCCACTTGTCGGTGCCGTTGAACTTCATCCACATCGGGCCCTCGACCTGCGAGCCGGTCAGGCCGATGCCGGAGAGGTTGCCGAGGGCGGTCCAGGTGCCGAGGATCGAGTTGCTGCCTTCGAGGGTGATCTGGCCGTCGCCGGAGGCCCGCACGTAGCGGTAGTTACCCACTCCGGAGGGCATCTCGATGATCTGCGTGTCGATGATTTCCTGGCTGCCGGGGCGCTCGATGTAGGTCTGCGGAGTGGTGACGGAGCGGAAGTCGCTGGTGTGGGAGTAGAAGATGCGGTGCTTCGTCGCACCGTTGAGGGGCACGTTCGTCGCCCAGTACAGGACGTAGTCGTTGCTGGCCGGGTCCCAGATCGCCTCCGGTGCCCAGGCGTTGCGCCCGTCGGGGATGGCGCCGGCGACGTTGAGCAGCCACGGCTGCGACCAGGTGACCAGGTCCGTCGACTCCCACACCACCAGGTTGCGGCTGCCGTTGTTGATGGAGTCGCTCCAGGACTGCCCGCAGCCGATGCACAGGTCGGTCGCGACGATCCAGTACTTGTCACCGCCCGGGGCGCGGACCAGGGCGGGGTCGCGCACGCCCCTCGTGCCGACCGTGGAGCGCAGGACCATGCCCCCGCCGTTGAGGTCGTTCCAGTGCACGCCGTCCGTGCTGTGGGAGAGGTACATCTGCTGGTTGGTCGACCCCTCGCCGGTGAAGTGCACCATCAGGTAGCCCGGTTCGGCGGCGGTGGCCCGCTGGGGTGTGGTCAGGGCCTGGGAGGTGAAGAGCAGGCAGGCGGCGAACAGTATCGCCGCGAGCCGGGAGAAAACAGCGGACATGTACGTTTCCTGTCTTCCGGTCTTTCTACGGGTGCCGCAACGGGGAAGTCGGTTCTCAGGTGCGTGACCACTGGAAGCTCGCGGCGGTGCCGCAGGTGCGCTGCTCCAGCAGGGCGAGGTCGGCGGTGGAGGCGCCGACGACGTTGACGCACTTGCCGCTGTGACGCGCCTTGAGCTGGAAGTACCCGTCGACGGCGGCCCACTCGAACTGCTGGTTCGTGCCGGCGTGGCAGGTCCACTGGATGACGGCGGCGCCGTCGGCGGTGGACGCGCCGTTCACATCAAGGCACTTGCCGCTGTTGAGGCTCTCGATCCGGAAGTAGCCGCCACCCGCCTCGACGAAGCGCCACTGCTGCCAGGGCTTGCCGTTCCAGGCGTACTGGCCGACCTTCACGCCGGTGTCGGTGTTGGGTGCCTGGACGTCCATGACCTTGCCGCTGTTGCGGTTCGTCAGCCGGTAGTAGGTCACCGCCGGTTCGCCGGACGGCACGGTCTGCGCGGCGCCCGTGGCCACCGGGACGCCGAGGTTCGGCGACCCGTCCGCGTTCCAGGTGATCTTCTGGATCCGGGTGGTGCGGGTGGTGCCGCAGCCCTGGGACGACGAGGAGTTGGCGTGGTGGACGATCCAGTCCTCGGTGCCGTCCGGGGACCGGAAGAACCCGTTGTGGCCCGGCCCGAACACGCCGGCCGCGTCGTTGCGCTGGAAGGCCGGCTCCGTGCTCTTGGTCCAGGAACTCGCGTTCAGCGGGTCGTCGCCGGTGAGGGTGAGCAGGCCCAGCTTGTAGTCCGGGCCCTGGCAGGCACTCGCCGAGTAGGAGATGAACGTCTTCCCGCCGTGCTGCAGCGCGACCGGGCCCTCGTTCATCGGGGTGCCCTGCTTCTCCCAGGCGTAGGTCGGGGTGGAGATCCGCGTCCGGGATCCGGTCACGGTCCACGGGTCGCTCAACGCGACGATGTAGATGCTCGGGTCGGATCCGGCCCACTGCGGCGTCGGCACCCCCGACCAGATGAAGTACAGCCGGCCGTTGATCGTGACCACGCTGCCGTCGATGCCCCACCAGTCGTTCGCGCCGAAGACCATGCCCTTGTAGGTGTACGGGCCGAGCGGGTCGGTGCCGGCGCTCTCCAGCACGTGCACCCGCTGGTCCTCGATGTCCCCCGTACCGGCGGAGTAGTAGCTGTACCAGCGTCTGCCGTTGGGACCGTCGAGCAGGTGCATCTCCGGAGCCCAGACGTAGTGGTCACGTCCGGCGGCGTGGGCGCTGAACACCGGCACCGGCGAGGCCGCCTTCAACGCCTCGACCGTGGGCGCCTTCCGCATGGTCAGCGGCCCGCTGTACGGCGTCGTCATCTCGTAGTAGTTGCCGTCGTAGTACGTCATGTACGGGTCGGCGCCGGAGCTGTTGAGCGGGTTGGTGAAGGTCGTCGTGGCCGCCTGCGCGGCGGGCGCGACCATCGCGGTCCAGGCCGTCGCACCGCCGACGACGGCGAGAGCCGTTGCCGTGGCGCACAATCGGCGGACGAGAGATCCGGGAGAGGGGCTCATGACAGAGACATCCTTGTTTCGTGTCGTGGAGCGGGGGTGGGAGTGGTCGTGGGAGCGGAAGCGGGTCTGCTTGTTCGAAATACTGGACACGGTTCGCGAATTCGGTCAGAAGTCAGCTCCGTGAGATCGGGTCGTAACAGGGGAGACGCACAAGCGCCTCGCAGATAACGCAAAGCACGGAACGAAAATGAGGAGTGCCCCACGGGGATCCTCCTGATGCGGCCCTGACACACTGTCGAGCCTCGGGACATCGGCGCGGCGACGGGACAGGTGGGGGCGGGTGCGCTCGCAGGGCAGACAGGAACGGCCGGACCTCGCGGTCGTCATGGCGGCGCGGGCCGGGGACCGGCAGGCCTCGGAACAACTCGTACGGGACTGTCTTCCGTTGGTGTACAACATCGTCGGGCGGGCGCTGGACGGGCACAGCGATGTCGACGACGTCGTCCAGGAGACGATGATGCGGGTCCTGGACGGGTTGCCCGGACTGGAGCAGCCGGATCGCTTCCGGTCGTGGCTCGTCGCCATCACCGTGCGGCAGATCCGGGACCGGTGGCGCAGAGGACGGACCTGGCTCCAGGCGGAAACCCTGGAGGAGACCGCCCACGAGGTGGACCCGCAGGCCGACTTCGCCGATCTGGCGATTCTTCGGCTGGCGCTCTCGGGCCAGCGGCGGGAGGCGGTGGAGGCCACCCGCTGGCTGGAGGACGAGGAACGCGAGGTGCTCGCCCTGTGGTGGATGGAGGCCGCCGGTGAACTCACCCGCGGCGAGCTCTCGGCGGCCTGTGGTCTCACACCGCAGCATGCCGCGGTGCGGGTCCAGCGGGTCAAGGAACGGCTGGAGACCGCGCGTACCGTCGTACGAGCCCTGACCGCCTCACCACGCTGTGCGGATCTGACCACTGTGCTCGCCTCATGGGACGGACGGCCCTCCGCGCTGTGGCGCAAGCGGCTGGCACGCCATGTTCGGGACTGTTCGCGGTGCCTGGCCGCCGCGTCCGACCTGATACCGCCGGAGGGACTGCTGGGCGGCCTCGCGCTGGTGCCGGTGCCCGTCGGCCTGGCCGGCCTGGTGTTGAACAGGGCGCTGGCGCCGGATCCGGCCGGGGCGACCGTCGGCGCGGGCGCGCCGACGGTGAGTGGTGCGGGCCGTACGGCGCATACGATCGGCGGGCTGGCCGCCAAGCCCGTGGTGGCGGCGACCGCGTGTGCCGTGACCCTCGCGGCGGCAGGAGTGGCCTGGTACACCGCCACGCGATCCCACGAGCCGACCGTGCGGCCCGCCGCCGCGGCCCCGCTGTCGCCGGCCGCCTCTTCCGTGCCGCCGTCCCCGAGAACGTCCGCCCCACCGGAACCGACGCAGACGTCGACACCGACAGCGACACCGACATCAGCTCCGGCGACGACGGCCGAGGCGCGACTGTCCGGGCGGCATGCCCTGCGGTCGGTCGACAGCCCCGGCGACTACGTGAGCCAGTCCGGCCGGTTCGGCATCCTGGACCCGGTCGGCGCCGGCACCGGCGTGGCCACCCGGCAGGCGGCCACCTTCACCTTCGTCCCCGGCCTGGCCGACCCCGGCTGCTACTCCCTCAGGGACACCACGGGCAGGTACGTGCGGCACTACGCGTTCCGCATCCGGCTGGACACCAACGACGGATCCGCCCTCTTTCAGAAGGACGCCACGTTCTGCGCCCGCTCCGGCTCCGCCGCCGGTTCGGTCTCCCTGGAGTCGTACAACTACCCCGGCCGCTACCTCCGCCACCGGGACAACCTCCAGCTGTGGCTCGACCCTTCCGAGAACACCGCCGCGTACCGGGCCAGCCGCTCCTTCGTCCTCGCGGCGCCCTGGACCTGACGCCGAAGCGCTGTGAACAGCGTGGCTCGCATCATCGCACCAGCGCCTTGCCGATGATCTCCTTCATGATTTCGGTGGTGCCCGCGAACAGGGTGCCGGCCCGGGTGTCGACGAAGTCCCTGGCGATCGGATACTCCGTCATGTAGCCGTATCCGCCGTGCAGTTGCAGGCACCGGGAGACGAGGTGCTGCTGTCGCTCGGTCACCCACCACTTGGCCATCGCCGCCGCCGTGGCCGTCAGGCGGCCGGCGACCAGTTCGCCCACGCAGCGGTCCGTGAAGGTCTGGGCGATCTCCGTCTCGGTCGCGAGCTCGGCCAGGGTGAACCGCGTGGTCTGCAGCTCGGACAGCGGCCGGCCGAAGGCGATCCTGTCCCGGGTGTAGCGAATCGTGTCGTTCAGGACCCGTCGCATGGTGGCGGCCGCGGTCACGGCGACGCTGACGCGTTCCTGAGGCAGGTTCCGCTTCAGGTACTCCATGCCCCGCCCCTCTTCACCGAGCAGGTTCGCGGCCGGTACGGGCACATCGGTGAACGACAGTTCCGCGGTGTCCTGCGCGGACAGGCCGAGCTTGTGGAGCCTGCGGCCACGCTCGAAGCCGGGCATGCCCCGCTCCACCACGAAGAGGCTGAGCCCTTCCTGCCCGTCCTCGGCGGTGGTACGGGCCACCACGACCACGAGGTCGGCGAGGATGCCGTTGCTGATGAAGGTCTTGGAGCCGTTCAGCAGGTAACCGTCCGCGAGCCGCTCGGCCCGTGTGCGTATCCCGCGCAGATCGCTGCCGGCGGCGGGCTCGGTCATGGCGATGGCCGCGACCAGGCCGCCGTCGGCGAGCCCGGGCATCCAGCGTGCCTTCTTCTCGGGCGTGGCGAGTTCCCGGAAGTAGGGGGCGATCAGGTCGGTGAAACCGTTGAGGTTCATGACGACCGAGGTGGCACCCGCGCGGCACAGCTCCTCGTTGAGCACCGCGTGGTAGCGGAAGTCGTCCACACCGCTGCCGCCGTACTCCTCCTCCACCCCCAGCCCGAGCAGTCCCGCGGCGCCCGCCGCCCGGTACAGCGACCGGTCGACCTCGCCCGCGGCCTCCCAGGAGGCGAGGTGCGGGGTGACCTCCTTGGTGACGAAGGCCCGTGCCATGGCGCGGAAGTCCTCGTGGTCCGTGTCGTAGAGCTCGCGCTTCATGCGGGTCGCCTCCTCGATCGTGCGTCGGGCGCGGGGGCCCGGGAGGCAGAGTATGTCGGATCCAAGTCGATCGGAAGGCATGCGACATAAAATCCCGGGGGTGCGAAGTCCCGGGCGAGAATGGGGGCGCGGAGCCGCGGAACGAGAGGCGAGGGATGAGACTGCGCGTGGACCTGCCGCAGGACGAGGCGAAGAACAGCACCCAGTTGCTGATCCTGGCCGTCTACGGGCGCTACTCGCGGCTGCTGGAGGGCTGGTCCTCGGTGGCCGACCTGATCACGCTCATGGAGAGGCTGGGAGTGCCGGCCCAGGCGACGCGGTCGGCCGTGACCCGGATGACGCGCCGCGACCTGCTGGTCCCGCAGCGCCGCGGCACGGTCCGCGGCTATGCCGCGACGGCCAAGGCGCGGCTCATCTTCGAGGAGGGCGACGAGGTCGTCTACGCCCCGCTGAAACCGGCCCGGCTGGAGGACGGCTGGGTCATCGTCTCGTTCTCCGTCCCGGAGGCCGAGCGGGAGAAGCGGTACACCCTGCGCAAGCGGCTCGTCTGGCTGGGCATGGGGCAGCTCGACAGCGGGCTGTGGATCGCTCCGGCGCGTGTTCTTCCCACGGTGCTGAAGTGGGTGCGCCGGCTCGGTCTGGAGCAGTACGTCGACGCCTTCACCGCCCGTCACGAGGGTCTCGGCGACACGTCCGCGCTCGCCCGCCGCGTCTGGAACCTGGAGGAACTCGCCGTCTCGTACGACACCTACCTGCGCTCATGGTCCCCGGTGCTGACCGCCGTCCAGGAGGCGGCCGGCGGCTGCGAACCCGGCGACGCCTTCGCCGTCCACACCCTGGCCCTCGAGCAGTGGATGCGTTTCCCCTACCTGGACCCGGGCCTGCCGACGCCGTTGCTGCCTGCGGACTGGCGCGGCGAGGCCGCCCAGGAACTCGCCCATGAGCTCAGGAAACTCCTGGAGAGCAGGGCCTTCGAGTACGTCGCCGCCACCGTCGGAGACCCTGCCGGGCGCTGAGGCCTCCCGGCGGGGACACCCGTCGGCGCGTGCTCAGGCGGATTCGAGGGGCGCTGTCTCCAGCAGTTCGGCGGCCACCCGACGGGCGGGTTCCGCCGTCTGGTCCGCGATGCGGCGGAAGATCTCCTCCGCCGACCGGGCGGGCCAGTTGGCCGGCAGGTGCCGGGCGGGCAGCCGGGGATCCGTGCGGATGGTGCCCAGCCACTCCGCGACCAGGCGAAGGTGCGTGGCCAGCGGGTCGCCGGAGTGATCGCCGACGTGGGTGGTCCAGCGCTTCTCGAAGGCCGTGTAGCGGGCGGCGATCGTCTCCAGGTCCCAGGTGTCACGGATCATCACGTCGATGTCGGTGGCGGCGTCCGCCCGCGCGTGGAAGATCTTGACATGGGCGGCGATGCCGAGTTCGGCGACGATCTCGGAGATGTCCAGGTCGCCCGGGGCGATCCACAGTCCGCTGTACAGGAGGCCGAAGCCGGCCCAGGTGAGCCGGGAGCGCAGGTCGTGGCGCTGACGCTGCCAGGCTTCCGGCAGTGAGAAGCCGAGCAGGGTCCAGGTCCCGTTCCAGTCGTCGTTGACCGCGCTGGTGTGCCAGACGCGGGTGCGGCCGTTCTGGAGGATCTGCGTCGCGTGCGGGGTCAGACCGAAGTACATACGGCGCCCTTGCCGCTGCCGTTGCAGCAGTCCGCGGTTCACCATCCGGGTCAGGGTGGAGCGGACGGCCTGCTCCCCGACGTCCACGCGCCCGAGCACGTCGATGATGCTGCCCGAGTACACGCACAGCGGGCCCTCCTCCAGGACGTGGTCGCCGAAGAAGGCGAGCAGCAGCGACTGGGGGCGCAGTTGCGGGCCGGCCGGGGCGTCGGGTACGGCACCCGCGTACCCGTCCGCGTCGGCGGGGTTCACCTCGGAGAACGTCACGTCGGCAAGGGTACGGCCGCCCGCCGTGGCCACGACGGGAGCGTTCGTCTGTGGATGCGGAACTTCACGAAGCGGACTCCTTTGTCCAGGTGGGGGGTCCGGCCCGGGTCCGGCGCCGAGCCCGCTGCGGTCTCTTTCGTCCAGGGGCATGACACCGCGAAGGTAGGCGTGTACATTGCGGCCGTCAAGAAGATGCACAACATCTCGAACGGCGCGTCTCGCGGTCGCCGGCCCGCGCGGAACGGCCGCCGACGCCCCCATCGCCTCTCCGTCGGACACCCCTCGGAAGTCGCGCGCCCCCGTCGGCGACATCTCGGCAACGGCACAGCGTCAGCCCAACTCGCCTGATTCATCGCGTAAGTGCGTAAATCCAGCCATCCCCATCCACGTTTCGTCAGGAGGAGCCCATGCGACGGCGCATTCTCGGGCTTGCGACAGCAGTGGTCACGGTC
The DNA here is from genome assembly GCF_048159505.1 of Streptomyces sp. T028. Taxonomy (NCBI): domain Bacteria; kingdom Bacillati; phylum Actinomycetota; class Actinomycetes; order Kitasatosporales; family Streptomycetaceae; genus Streptomyces; species Streptomyces sp. T028. The sequence continues at coordinate 177,879 of NZ_JBLRVZ010000030.1, read as the reverse complement.
GCCGGTGCGGCCGGATGCGGATCCTCGTCCGCCGGTTCGAGCAGTTCAGCGGCCTCGGCCGACGGCAAGACCACCCAGGTCAAGGTCGGCATCGTCCCGATCGGCGATGTGGCCCCGCTCTACCTGGGCCAGAAGAAGGGCTTCTTCGGCGACCGCGGCATCGAGCTGAAGATGGAGAGCGCACAGGGCGGCGCCGCGATCATCCCCGGCGTGGTGAGCGGACAGTTCCAGTTCGGGTTCAGCAACACCACCTCGCTGATGATCGCCCAGACCAAGGGAGTTCCGGTGACGTCGGTGGCCAACGGCTCGGCCACCACCGGCGACACCGAGACCGACGTCAGCGGCGTGGCGGTCAAGAAGGACAGCCCGATCAAGTCGGCCAAGGACCTCGCCGGCCGGACGGTGGCGGTGAACACCCTGCAGAACATCGGTGACACCACCGTGCGCGAGGCGGTCCGCCTGGACGGCGGCGACCCGACCGAGGTGAAGTTCGTCGAGCTGGCCTTCGACCAGATGCCGGCCGCCCTCGACAGCGGCCAGGTGGACGCGGCCTGGATGGGCGAGCCGGCGCTGACCATCGCCAAGGGCCAGGGCGCCCGGGTCGTGACATCACCGTTCGCGGTGACCGACCCCAAGCTCACGCTCACGACCTACTTCACCTCCACCCAGGAGGCGCAGAAGGACCCCGAACTGGTGAAGAACTTCGCCGCGGCGGTGACCGAGTCGCTCGAGTACGCGACCGCCCACCCGGACGAGGCACGCCAGGTCCTCACCGAGTACACCAAGATCGACGGCACGGTGCTGAAGAGCCTGACACTGCCTCTCTGGCCGACGGCGTACGACATGGCCTCCCTGGAGAAGCTGGCCTCGCTCGGTGAGCAGGACGGCCTCTTCGGCGACAAGAAGCCCGACCTGAAGGCGCTGTTCCCGTGACATCGACGTCCCTCGAAGGCGCCCGGCTCGGGCCGGGCGCCGTCACCGCACTGCGCGGACTCGCCGGTCTGGCCGCTCTGGTGGCGGTGCTGGAAGTGCTCCCGCACACCGGCGCGGTGTCGCCCGACTACCTTCCGCCCGCCTCGGAGACCGGCCGCACCCTGGGGCGGATGCTCACCGAGAACGGGTTCTGGACGGCGCTCGGCGACACCCTCACCGGGTGGGGGCTCGGTCTGGCCGTCGCGATCGTCGCCGGAGTGGCGGCCGGGGTGGTGATCGGCTCCGTTCCCTGGCTGCGCGCGGTGACCGCGTCCACCATCGAGTTCCTGCGCCCCATCCCGTCCGTCGCGCTGATCCCGGTGGCCGTACTGCTCTACGGCACCGAACTGCGCTCGACGCTGCTGCTGGTGGTGTACGCCTCCTTCTGGCAGGTGCTCGTCCAGGTGCTGGCCGGCACCCAGGACGTCGACCCGGTCGCGGAGGACACCGCCCGCAGCTATCAGCTCGGCACCTGGGGCCGGGTGCGGTACGTCCTGTGGCCCACCGCGCTGCCGTACGTGATGACGGGCGTACGGCTGGCGTCCGCCGTGGCCCTGGTCCTCGCGATCACCGCGGAACTCGTCATCGGCTCACCCGGCCTCGGCCATGAGATCGCCGTCGCGCAGAACTCCGGCGCCGTACCGCGGGTGTACGCCCTGGTGCTGGTCACCGGGCTGCTCGGGGTCGCGATCAACCTGGTGGCCCGCGCCGTCGAACGGCGGGCGCTGCACTGGCACCAGTCCCAGCGCAAGGAGGGATGACCAGATGACCGTCCTCACCGTGGCCCGACGCGTTCTGCTCCTACTCGGCCTGCCCGCGGCGCTGTTCGCCGTGTGGTGGTTCACCACCGCCGACAGCACCGACTTCTACTTCCCACCGCTCTCCGTCATCCTGGGCAAGTTCGGGGAGGTCTGGGCGGGCGACCGGCTGACGGCCGACGTGCTGCCCAGCCTGCTCCGGCTGACCTCGGGCTACCTCCTCGCCGTCCTCGTCGGCGTCGGACTCGGGCTCGTGGTCGGTCTGAACCGCGTCGTACGGGACGTACTGGAGCCCGTCCTGGAACTCTTCCGGGCCATCCCGCCCCCGGTGCTCATTCCGGTGATCATGCTGTTCGCGGGCATCGGCGACACCATGAAGGTCATCGTCGTCGCCAGCGGCTGCCTCTGGCCGATCCTGCTCAACACGGTCGAGGGCGTCCGCGCCGTCGACGAGGTGCTCGGCGACACCTGCCGCTCCTACGGCATCACCGGCCCCTCCCGCCTGTGGCACCTGGTGCTGCGCTCGGCGAGCCCGCAGATCGTCACCGGCATGCGGCAGTCGCTGTCGATCGGCATCATCCTCATGGTCATCAGCGAGATGTTCGCCGCCAGCAACGGACTGGGCTTCACCATCGTGCAGTTCCAGCGCACCTTCGCCATCCCCGAGATGTGGAGCGGCGTCCTGCTGCTCGGCCTGCTCGGGTTCGTCCTGTCACTCCTCTTCCGCCTCGCCGAGAGCCGCGCCCTCGCCTGGTACCACGGCCTGCGTCAGGCCCAGCGCAACACCTGAGAAGGAGACGTCGATGCTCGACGTACGCGATCTGCAGAAGACCTACACCGGCCGAGGCCGCACCGTCGAGGCGCTGCGCTCTCTCAGCTTCCACATCGACGCCGGTGAACTGGTGTGCCTCGTCGGCCCGTCCGGCTGCGGCAAGACGACCCTGCTGAAGTGCATGTCCGGACTGCTCACCCCCACCGGCGGCGAGGTCCGCCTGGAGGGCCGCCCGGTCGGCGGCCCTCCCCCCGGCATGGCGGTCGTCTTCCAGGAGTACGGCCGCTCCCTGTTCGCCTGGATGAACGTGCGGGACAACGTCGCCCTTCCGCTGCGCCGCAAGAGGCTCGGCAAGGCCCGCGAGCGCGAACTCGTCGACCACGCCCTGGAGGTGGTCGGCCTCGCCGACGCCCACCACGCCCACCCCTGGCAGCTCTCCGGCGGTATGCAGCAGCGTGTCGCCATCGCCCGCGCCGTCGCCTACGAGCCGAAGGTACTGCTCATGGACGAGCCCTTCGCCGCCGTCGACGCCCAGACCCGCGCCGATCTGGAGGACCTCATCCGCCGGCTGTGGCACGAACTCGGCGTCACCGTCCTGTTCGTCACCCACGACATCGACGAAGCCGTCTACCTCGGGCAGCGCACGATCATCCTCTCGAAGTCACCGACCGTGGTCCTGGAGGACCTGACCATCGATCTGCCCGACGAGCGCGACCAGTTGCACACCCGCTCCAGCACCCGCTTCGGCGAACTGCGCGCACACGTCTACGAACAGATCCAACGCGCCAAACACCACAGCGGCGACACAAAGGCCCCCGTTGCGAGCGCGGCATCCGGCTAGTCGGCAGTGGCGAGAACGAGCACGAAGCCGGCGTCGGAGTCCGCCCAGAGCTCCTGCGTACGGAGGCCCGCTTCGGCCATCTCCTCCCGCAGTCCCTCCGCGGTGAACTTGGCGCTGCGCTCGGTGATCCATTCCTCTCCACGCTCGAACTGCACCGCCAGGTCGAGTTCCCGGATCTTGACCAGTTGCTCGGACCGACTGCGCAGCCGCATTTCGATGTGACTTTCCGTGCTGTTCCACACGGCTACGTGGTCGAAGGCGTCAGGGTCGAAGTCGGCGTCCAGTTCGCGGTTCAGGACGTGGAGGAGATGTTTGTCGAACTCGGCCGTGATGCCCTGGTCGTCGTCGTAGGCGGCGATCATCTCCTGCTCGTCCTTCACCAGGTCGGCGCCGATCAGCAGGAAGTCCTCGGGGCGCATGATGTCCCGGAGCCCCCGGAGGAAGGGGCCGCGGGCGGGACGGCGGAAGTTGCCCAGCGTGCTGCCGAGGAAGGCGACGATCCGGGGGCCGGCCTCGGGCAGCTCCGGCAGCACGAGCGGAGCGGTGAAGTCGGTGCGGAGGGCGTGCAGACGGATCCCCGGGTAGTCCCGGACGAGTTGGGCGCCGGCCTGGTGGAGTGCGTCGGCGCTGACGTCGACGGGGACGTAGTGCAGCCCGGCCGGCCCCAGAGCCTCGATGATCAGCTTGGTTTTGGTCGAACTCCCGGACCCGAGCTCGACAAGGCTGCGGGCTCCCGTCCGGGCGGCGATGCCGCGGGCGTACTGCCGCAGCAGACCCAGCTCGGCTCGCCACAGGGGGTACTCCGGGAGCTGGGTGATCTCCTCGAAGAGCTCGCTGCCCCGGGCGTCGTAGAACCAGGTGGGGGAGGTGGACTTCGGGGTGCTGGTCAGGCCCTTGCGGATGTCGGAGCGCAGGGCGGTGACGTAGTGCTCGGCGTCCAGGGTGTCGGTGTAGCCGTAGGCGCGGGTGTTCGGGGTCGGGCTCACGTGCTGGGCTCCTTGGGGGGTGCGGATACCGGGTCCTTGAGGGGGGTGAGCAGGACCTCGGTGCGGTTCGCGGTGAGGAGGGTGCGGTCGGGGACCTCCTGCCAGTGCGGGTCGTCGTCGTACGGTTCGGAGGCCACGACCGTGCGCCGGCCGAGCTCGGTGAGGTACCACAGGGAGTCGCCCCAGGCGGTGGCCGTGATGGTCGCGCCGTTGGTGAGCAGGAGGTTGAGCCGGGAGCCGGGGGCGGCCGCGGCGACCTCCAGGACGGTGTCGGCCAGTGCCTGGCCCTCCGGGTCCCCGGCCCGCAGCCGGGCGAGGACGAGCGCCCACACGAACGCGGAGTCGGTGCGCGCCTCCAGCGACAGCAGGTCGGCCGTGGGCAGGGTGTGGGCGAGGGCCGTGAGGGAGTCCGGCCAGCCGGGCACCGCCCCGTTGTGGCTGAACAGCCAGGGCCCGGCGGCGAACGGCGCCGCGGCGGCCTCCGTGTCGGCCCCGGCGAGCGTCGCGTCGCGTACGGCGGCCAGCAGCGCGCCGGAGCGCACCACCCGCGCCAGGTCGGCGAAGGACAGGTCGGCCCAGATCGGCCCGGCGCGGCGGTAGCGGGCCGGGACCGGATCGCCCTCGGCGTACCAACCCACCCCGAAACCATCCGCGTTGACCGTTCCGTACCGCTGCCGTCTGGGCGCCCACGACTGGCGGTACAGGCCGTGCGGGGGTTCCACGAGGACCCGGCCGAGCGGTTCCGGGGGCCCCAGGCAGGCGAGGTGACGGCACATCAGACGGCCCCCGAGCGGACGGTGCGGAAACCGGAGAAGATCTGCCGCCGGATCGGGTAGTCCCAGTTGCGGAACGTGCCCCGGCAGGCCACCGGGTCCACCGCGAACGAACCGCCGCGCAGCACCTTGTACTCGGGCCCGAAGAACACCTCCGAGTACTCCTTGTAGGGGAAGGCTCGGAAGCCGGGGTAGGGGAGGAAGTCGCTCGCCGTCCACTCCCAGACATCGCCGATCAACTGGCGTACGCCGAGCGGGGATTCGCCCTGCGGGTAGCTGCCGGCGGGGGCCGGGCGCAGATGGCGCTGGCCCAGGTTGGCGTGCTCCGGCGCGGGGTCGGCGTCGCCCCACGGGTAGCGCATCGAGCCGCCGGTCGCCGGGTCGAAGCGGGCCGCCTTCTCCCACTCGGTCTCGGTGGGCAGCCGGCGCCCGGCCCAGCGGGCGTAGGCGTCGGCCTCGTACCAGCACACGTGCAGCACCGGCTCGTCCGGCGGCACGACCTCGGTCATCCCGAACCGGCGGCGCAGCCACTGCCCGCCGTCGCGCTGCCAGAACAGCGGGGCGTGGATGCCGTGCCGGCGGATGTGCGCCCAGCCCTCCTTCGTCCACCAGCGCGGGTCGTCGTAGCCGCCGTCGTCGATGAACGCCCGGTAGGCGGCGTTGGTGACCGGGGTGGTGTCGATGTGGAAGGGCGCCACCTCGCGCTGGTGGGCGGGGCGTTCGTTGTCCAGTGCCCAGGGCTCGGTGGAGGTGCCCATCGTGAACGGGCCGCCGGGGACCAGGACTTCGGCGGGTCCGGTGAACAGCGGCGCCGGCTCCGGGTCCGGGGCGGTGAGGGCCTGCGGGCCCGTCCGCAGCTGATGGGTGATCAGCATCGTCTCGTCGTGCTGCTGTTCGTGCTGGGCGATCATCCCGAAGGCGAACCCCGCCTCGGTGAGCCGGGTGCCGTGGAAGTCGGCCGACTCCAGCACGTCCATGACCCGTCCGCGTACCTCCGCCGCGTACGCGCGGGCCTCGGTGGGCGGGAGCAGGGGGAGCGAGGGGCGCTCGGCGCGCGGGTGCTCGAAGGCGTCGTACAGGCCGTCGATCTCGGGGCGCATCGGCTCCCCGCCGCCCACGGTGCGCAGCAGCCAGAGCTCCTCCTGGTTGCCGATGTGCGCGAGGTCCCACACCAGCGGGGACATCAGCGGGGAGTGCTGGGCGGTGAGGTCCGGGTCCTCGACGCAGGTGGTCAGGAGCGTGGTGCGGTCACGGGCCGTGGTCAGGGTGGTCAGCGCGCGCTCGCGGAGCGTGTCGGCGTCCGGAAGGTGCTCGGTGGTCATGGGCGCGGGTCCTTCCCGTACGCGCGGGTGTCCGTGCCGCGCAGGCTGTCGAGCTGGTCGTCGGCGGGGGTACGGCCCTTCAGCACATAGCGGTCCCGGTACTCCGAGACGGCGTCCACGATCCCGGCGGAGGCGCCGAGCCGGGGCAGGGCCCGCAGGGCGGCGGCGAAACAGGCGACGGCGGCCTCGTGCAGTCCCGGGTCGGCCAGGCCGTACCGGGCCGCCTCGATCCACAGCGGATTGTGCGGGGCGGGCAGCGGCAGGGCGCGCGCGGCCAGTGGCTCCACGGCGCGGCAGGCGTCCTCGGCGGCCTCCGGGTCGTCGAACAGGGCCGTCGTCACGGCGACCGGCACGATCCAGCCGTCGTCGCCGGGCTGCGCGTCGATCATGCGCAGCTCCAGATGGCCGCGCGGTCTGACCGGCGGGAACAGCGTCGTCAGGTGGTAGTCGAGGTCCGCCCGGGTCGGCCGCCCGGTCCGGGTCCACTCACGGAACGTCATCCGCTCGGGCACGTCCCACGGCCCGCTGTCGCGCCGTACGCACATCACCGGCGCGTCCAGCACATGCCGGGCCCAGGCGTCGCGGGGTTCGCCGTCCAGGGCGGGGGCGCCCGCGCGGCCGGCGCCGATCTCCATCCACAGCAGCTGCCGGGTGGAGCGCCAGCCGGTCGGGTCGCCGCGCAGGAGAGGGGAGTTGGCGAAGGCCGCCACGAGGACCGCGCCCAGGGTGTGGGCCAGCCACCAGCGCCGTTCGTGCCCCAGCGGGCCGGGTCCCTCGTAGCCGGCGTCCAGACACACCTGCACGGAGGCCGAGGTGCACATCATGGCCCGGCCGGCCGGGCCGGTGCGGTCGAGGCAGGCCTCCATGGCGTCGTAGCGCGGCTCGTGCAGGAACCGGCGGGGCGTGTGCCAGGGGTCGGTGCCGAGGCCGGTGAGGACGAGTTCGTGCTCGCGCAGGACCGCGCGGACGGCGTCCAGGTCGGCGGAGAGGATGCCCACGCACTCGGTCAGGGAGGCGGCGGGCGGAGAGCTGAGCTCCAGCTGGCCGCCGGGCTCCACGGTGAGCGCCGACTTCAGGGGCGCGCTCTCCAGTGCGGCGTAGGCCGCCACGAGTCGTTCGGGTGTCACGGGGAGCTGCGGTCGGCGCAGCTCGTGGATGAGCCATTCGAGTTCGACGCCCACCGTGCGGGGCGGGCCGGTCTTGAAACAGATGCCCCTGACCAGGGCCTCCACCTCGGCTTCGGAGAGGGCGGTGCGGGGCGCCGTACAGTCGGTGTTCTCGGACTTTTCCGTACAGTCGCTGACCGAATCTGACATGTCGGGATCCTCCTGAGGTTTCCACCATGCCATCTGTCCGGCTCCGGGGCCGCCGGACAGACATCACCCGACCCACCCAAGACCCTCGTATCGAATCGCACAAGGGTGCATATCGGGGCCTATGAGGTCGGGAACCATCGATTCCGTGCCGGTCGCCCGGCGTTTCCGGGGAGTTCCCCGGGTGTTCCGGGCGCCGGAAATCTCGTTGCGCGGCCCGCTCGCCGTCGCTCACGATGCGTGCATGAGCACAACAACGGGGGAATCACGCACGGTCATGGCGTCCACGGGGGTGGCGCCATGAGCGCGCGGCTGCGCGGCATCGCCCGCGAGACCGAGGAGATCGTCGCGGCCGGGGGCTATCGCTCGCCCGGCGGGCGTGAGGTGGCGCTGGCGGCGGCGATCGAGGCCGCCCGCGCCGGGACCCGGATGGTGGGACCGGAGCCGGTTCCGGTTCCGGAGGCGCCTTCCGTGGTCACGTCCGTCGAGGTCACCGGCGAGAGCAGCACCGAGGCCGCCCGCCGGCTCGCCGGCGCACCGGTCGCCGTCCTCAACTTCGCCTCCGCCCGCAACCCCGGCGGCGGCTACCTGAACGGCGCCCAGGCGCAGGAGGAGGTCCTGTGCCGCGCCTCCGCGCTGTACACCTGCCTCCTGGAGGCTCGCGAGTTCTACGAGTACCACCGCGCCCACCGCGACCCGTTCTACACCGACCGGGTCATCCACTCACCGGCCGTGCCCGTCTTCCGTGACGACCGGGGCCGGCTGCTGGAGGAGCCGTTCACCGCCGGGTTCCTGACCGCCGCCGCGCCGAACGCGGGCGTCGTCCTGCGGACGGTGCCCGAGCGGGCGCCGGAGCTGCCGGGTGCCCTCGCGGTCCGCGCCGAGCGGGTCCTGGAGACGGCCGCCGCGCACGGGTACCGGCGGCTGGTGCTGGGTGCCTGGGGCTGCGGGGTGTTCCGCAACGACCCGGCGCAGGTCGCGGGCGCGTTCCGGGCGCTGCTCGGCCCCGGTGGGCGGTTCGAGCGGACGTTCGAACGTGTCGTGTTCGGCGTGCTGGACCGCACGCCAGGGGCCGTGGTGCGCGCCGCTTTCGAGCAGACGTTCGAGATCGGGCGGGCGCAGCCGACGCCGTAGCGTTCAGGTCCAGCCGTAGCGCTCGTGCAGCCGCTGCCGGACCAGGTTGAACCGGCCCCGGTCCAGCGCACAGGCCTCACGGCGCATGCCGTCCTCGTGGAGCCGCAGGACGCGGTCGACGTCCACCCAGGAGTCCCGCCCGGTGCGGTCCCAGGGACCGCTGCCGATCCCCACCCAGTCCCGGTCGTTGTCATGGCGCTTGCTGGACAGCTGGACCGCGAGGAGCGTGCCGCCCGCCTCACGGGCGACGACGAGCACCGGGCGGTCCTTGCCCCGGCCGTCGTTCTCTTCAAAGGGCACCCAGGTCCAGACGATCTCACCGGGGTCCGGATCACCGTCGTACGCGGGCGAGTACTCGGTGCGGACCCGGCCCACCTCGCGCGGGTCGGCCTCGGTGGTGGCGGAGGGGCCGGAGCGGCCCGGGACGTGTCCATCGGTAGACGTGCTCACGGGGGCACCTTAAGGGGTGCCCCCGTGAGCCTCTCACCTGCGGGTCACTTCCCTTCGACCTGCACCTTCTGCGACGGCGGTGCCGCATTCCCGTTCAGGGGCGAACTCCCGGCCGGAGCCTGCCCGTTCTGGTTCATGGACGCCAGCAGCTGACGGGCGAGCCCGAGCCCCGTGCCGCCCATGGTGAGCGCCTTCGCGAACAACTCGGCCATGCCGTCGGCGCCGTTGAGCAGCACCATGTTGTCGACGTTGCCGAACGCGGACGCGCCCGCCTGGACGATCTCCGGCCACTTCTCCGCGAGTTGCTGGGCGACGACGGCCTCCTGGTTCTCGGCGAGGGCGGCCGCCCGCGCCTTGATCGCCTCGGCCTCGGCGAGCCCCATGGCCCGGTTGGCCTCGGCCTTCGCGAGTCCCTTCGCCTGCGTGGCGGCGGCCTCCGCCTCACCTGTGGCCCGCGTCTCCGTGGCCTTGGCCTCGGCCGCCGAGATCCGGGCGTCGCGCTCCGCCTCGGCCAGCGTCCGCTTCTCGTACGCCTTGGCGTCGGCCGGCTTGCGGATGTCCGCCTGGAGCTGCTGCTCCCGCCGGTGCGCCTCGAGTTCGGCGACCCGCGTCTCCTGCACCACGACCTCCTGGCGGGCCGCGGCCTCGGCGAGCGGACCGGCCTGGCGCGCACTGGCGGCGGCCTTGTCCTGTTCGGCCTGGTAACCGGACTTCAGGATCTCACTGTCCCGGGTGGCCTCCGCCATCCGGGCGAACGCCTGCTGCTCGGCCTCGGTGGCGAACCGGTCGGCCTCCGCCTGTGCGATGCGCGCGTCCCGCTGTACGGCCGCCAGGTGCGGGGCGGACAGGTTCTTGATGTAGCCGGTCGGGTCCTCGATCTCGTGGATCTGCAGGGAGTCCACGATCAGGCCCAGCTTCTCCATCTCCGAGCCGCACGCGGCACGGGCCTGGCCGGTCAGCTTCTCCCGGTCGCGGATCATGTCCTCGACCGTCAGCCCGCCCACGATGGCCCGCAGATGACCCGCGAACACGGTGTGCACGCGCTCCGCCATCAGCTTCTGCTGGTCGAGGAAGCGGCGGGCCGCGTTGGCGATCGACACGAAGTCGTCGCCCACCTTGAAGATGACCACGCCCCGCACCTTCAGCGGAATGCCCTGGTGGGTCACGCAGTCGACGTGCAGTTCCGTCTGGTTCAGGTCGAGCGAGAGTTTGCGCACCGCTTGCATTCCGGGTGTCACGAGCGTGCCCCGCCCGGTGACGATCCGGAATCCCATCCCCTCCTCGAGTCCCTCCAGCTTGTGCTTCGAACCGGAGATGATGAGCGCCTCGTTGGGCTCGGCGACACGCCACATCATCTTGAACGCACCGATCAGGAGAAGGACGGCACCGAACGCCGCCCCCACGATGTAACCGACCTCCATGGGCATGCACTCCCCCAGTGCGGGGTGCCCCTGTGGGCACCGAACGTAACGGGAGTGTGAGCCCGCGCACACGCCGTGTACAGACAGGGCGGAACCGCTGTTGCCCGCTTGGTACACACGGTGCCGAACGGGTACGGACGGCCTCAACTCCCGTACACGGCCGAGACGTAGACCGTCCGCGGCGGCAGGTACTCCACCACCGTGACCATCGTCCCGCGCTCAATGCGCTCGGTGCCGGAGGCGGGGTAGGCGAGGAAGTGCTCGGCTCCGCCGCGCACCCGGACGATCACTTCGCCGACGAGCCCGGGCCCGACCGTTCCGGTGACCCGTCCCATGAGCCCGACCATCGTCGTGTCGTCCATGGTCACAGGGTAGGGGCGGAACGCCCTTACACCGCAGTGGTTTCGGCGGTGGCCGGCTCCGGAGGCCAGAACTCGTGCCAGCGCAGCCGATCCTCCAGCTGTGCGGCGAGCGAGAGCAGCAGCGGCTCGCTGTGCGCGGGGCCGAGCAGCTGCGCGCCGACCGGCAGACCGCCGGGCGCGAAGCCGGCGGGGACGTTGACGCCGGGCCAGCCCAGTACGTTCCACGGCCAGGCGTAGGGGCAGGCGGCGATCATCGCGCGGTCGGTGGCGAACCCGCTCAGGTGCAGCATGGCGCCGACGCGCGGCGGGGGAGCGGCCGTGGTCGGCGCGAGGACGACGTCGTACGACGTGAAGAAGCCGCCGATACGACGGTGCAGGACCGCCTCCGCGCGCCGGGCCGCCCTGAGCGGGGCGCCGCCGAGCAGTCGGCCGAGCCGTGCGGCGTCCCGGGTGCGGGGGTCCAGGAGTGTGGGGAAGGGGGCGTCGGCCACCCACTCGGCGATGCCGACGGTCGCCCGGGGCACGAAGGTGAGCCCGATCCGCCCGTAGGGAGGGTCGGCCTCCTCGACCTCGTGTCCCAGGCCGGCGAGGCGCTCGGCCAGCTCCACGATCCGCGTCCGCACCTCCGGCGTCAGACGCGCGGGCACCGCGGTGAACGGCGGTTTCAGCGAGAGCGCGATCCGCAGTCGGCCGGGGTCGCGGCGCACGGCCGCCGAGGCGTCGATCGCGGGTGGCCGGTGCGGGTCGAGGTCGTGGTTGCCGCTCGCCGCGTCGAGGAGCAGGGCCGCGTCGGCGACCGTGCGGGCGAGGGTGCCGTTGACGGTGATGCCCTGGAAGGACTCGCCGCGCGGCCAGGTCGAGACCCGGCCCCGCTGCGGCTTGACGCCGACGAGATGGGTCCAGGAGGCGGGGATGCGGACCGAGCCGGCGCCGTCCGAGCCCAGCGCGGCCGGCACCAGGCCCGCGGCCACCGCGGCGGCCGAGCCGCCGGAGGAGCCGCCCGGGGTGTGCTCGGTGCTCCACGGGTTGCGGGTCGCGCCGAAGGCCGGGCCCTCGGTGAACGGCCACTGGCCCAGCTCACAGGTGTTGGTCTTGCCGACGACGACGGCCCCGGCCGCCCGCAGCCGCCGTACCGCCTCCCCGTCCCGGGCGACCGGAGGGTGCTCGCCCGCACAGCCGAACGCGGTCGGCGAACCCGCCACGTCCATGTCGTCCTTGACGGCGACGGGCACACCAAGCAGCGGCCTGCGCGACCCGGCCGCCAGCTCCCGGTCCGCGGCCTCGGCCTCGGCGAGCGCGGCCTCGGCGCGGACGATCCGGAACGCGTTGAGGGTGCCCTGCGTGGCCTCGATGCGGGCCAGGGTCTGTTCGACCAGCGTGCGCGAGGAGACCTCGCCCGCGGCCAGCGCCCGGGCGGTCTCGGCTAGGCCGGCGGCACGGTCGGGGCTCATACGGGGCACCTCCGGGACGACGTCGTCTGACACTACCGAACGGTAACGTCTCGGGGGCGGATGGCGGAACGGCACGCGGGAGGGTGGTCGAAAGCGTGCGGGCGCGGGGGAACGCGTGCGCGGGCGCGGTGGATCGCGACGCGTATCCCGGCGGGCCGCGACGCGTATCCCGGCGGCCCGCGACGCGCGTCCCGGCCGAGTTCGACGTGGGTCCGGGCGTTGACGGGCTGTCACAGCGGCAACACAGGCATCACCGGTTCCTGCGCAAAGCATTGACGTGTTCCTGTCTCGCCCCTACCTTCTGACCGACTTTCCGAACCTTGTTCGGTATGTCGGACTACTGAGCCGTAGTGGAGAGAGCCGACCATGACTTCACCCCGCCCCGCCGCGTCCCCGTCCCGCCGTGCCCTGCTGCGCGCGATGGCCGTCCTGCCCGCCTCGGCGCTCGTCCTCGGCGAGCTGCCCGGCCTGCTCGGCACCGCCCTCGCCGCCGCCCCGGCCGCCGGCTCCGCCACCCGGTACACCATCGTGCCGTTCCTCAACAGCAACGACGGCACGGTCAACGTGTACCAGTCGGACGACGCCACCGACTTCCGGCTGGTGCAGTCCTCCGCGTACACGCCGCCCGCCAACCGCATCCGTGACGCGAGCGTCTTCAAGCACACCGACGGCTACTACTACATCACCTACACCACCCACACCTGGCAGGACGTCAGCACCACGATCGGCTTCGCCCGCAGCTCCGACCGGGTCAACTGGACGTTCCTGTACGACTACACGGTCCCCATCACCAACCTCTCCCGCGCCTGGGCGCCGGAGTGGTTCGTGGACAGCGACGGCAGCGTCAACGTCATCGTGTCCTGCTCGCTCACCAGCGATGAGTGGATCTTCACCCCGTATCTGCTCAAGGCCACCAACTCCGGCCTCACCGCGTGGAGTTCACCGGTCGCCCTGTCCGGCATCGGCTCGAACCACATCGACACGTACATCGTGAAGGTCGGCTCCACCTACCACGCCTTCACCAAGAACGAGACGACCAAGTACATCGAGTACGCCACCGCGAGCAGCCTCGCCGGCCCCTACACGATCTCCAGGACCGGCAACTGGGCCGGCTGGGGCAGCTACCGTGAGGGCCCCTCGGTGATCCAGCTCGACAACGGCACCTGGCGGATCTTCTTCGACGGCTACGGCGACGGCAACTACTACTACAGCGACAGCACCGACTCCTTCGCCACCTGGAGCACGCCCAAGGCCCTCCCGGCGATCTCGGGCACAGCCCGCCACTTCACCGTCATCAAGGAGACGGTGTCCGGCGGCCCGAGCATCACGAAGAACGCCACCCGCTCCTTCCGGTCCGCCAACTACACGACGCGGTACTGGCAGACGCAGTCCTCCCTGCTCAACCTGCCGGTGGTGACCAGCTCCAGCACCAGCAGCGAGAAGACGGCGTCCACCTTCACGGTCGTCGCGGGCCTCGCCGACTCCAATGGCTACTCGTTCCGCGACTCCTCCGGCAACTACCTGCGCCACTACAACTTCCGCGCCCGCTTCGACGCCAACGACGGCACCACGACCTTCGCCAAGGACGCCACCTTCGTCGCGCGCACGGGTACGGCGACGGGCTCGGTGCGCTTCGAGTCGTACAACTACCCGGGCTACTACCTGCGGCACTACAACTACCAGCTGAGCGTGGCGGTGTCCGACGGGAGCGACCTGTTCCGGCAGGACAGCTCCTTCACCCCGGTGACGGCCTGGGCCTGAGCGCCCGTCGGCCGGTGGTCACCTCGCCTCGCGCAGGCCCGCGACGAGGAGGCCCACCAGGCGGCGTGCGTCGTAACGGGAGTCGTGCTCGGCGCCGATGCAGAGATTGCCGGCGCCGCGCATGAGTTCGTAGGCGGTGATGCCGGAGCGGATCTCACCGGCGGCGACGGCGGCCTCGATCAGCTCGGTGCACACGGGCATCAGCCGGTCGAGGAAGTAGTGGTGCAGGCCCTCGAAGCCGGCGTCGTCGGACTGGAGCACGGCCGCGAGCCCGTGCTTGGTGACCAGGAAGTCGGTGAAGAGGTCGATCCAGCGGCCCAGCGCCGTGTACGGGGTCGGGCCGTCCGCCAGCAGCGCCGGGCCCGCCTCGGCGCAGGCCTCGACCTGGTGCCGGTAGACCGCGATGATCAGATCGGCCCGGCTCGGGAAGTGGCGGTAGATCGTGGCCGTGCCGACGCCGGCCTTCGCCGCGATGTCGCGTACCGGCGCCTCCACGCCCGACTCCACGAAGATCGCGGCGGCCGCGTCCAGCAGGCTCTCCTTGTTGCGCCGCGCGTCCGCCCGCTGCGGCCGCCCCGCCTGTCCCGCGCCGCGCCCGCCGTCCTTCACCGTGCGTTTCCTCCACTCCCCGTTCCGTCAAGCGAGACGCCGTTCCGTTTGCCCATGATGGCACGATAGCGGGACGCTCTAGGGGCGTGGCCAGGGGCGGCCGCCGATGGCCTCGATGCCGTTGTTGAAGCGGCGCAGATAGCCCGCGAAGGCGGCGATGTCGTCCTGCGACCAGTCGTGCATCACCTGGTCCAGGATGTCGACGATCCCCTCCCGCTCCGCGTCCACCAGCCGCAGCCCCTCGTCGGTGAGCCGGAACTTGCGGGCCATCCCGCCCTCGGGGTCGGGGATGCGCTCGATCAGACCCGCCCGCATCGCCGCCGCCGTCTGCCGGTTCAGCGTGGAGGCGTCCAGGCCGAAGGCGTCGCTCAGCTCCCCGATCGACATCGGCCCCTGGACCTGGATCCGGCTCAGCAGGATGTACGCGCTGCGCTCCAGGAGGCTGTTCTTGCGGCGGCCGCCCCGTTGGTTCAGGAACGTATGACGGCTGAGCAGCAGCTGCTCGTACTCGACCTCATGGGTGGGCGTCTCCATGGGGTCATCCTGACATATGGGTGTGCACAGGCCACATCATGTGGTTGATACATACGGCATGTACGATGCACATCTTCCCGCACGTCCGTTCCCGCACGCGTGTCCGGCGCGTCGGGCCCGCACCCCTTCACCTTCACCGAGGAGAGTCCCCCATGGGCGCCCCCGTTCCCCAGCCCACGGCCCGCCCAGGAGCCGTGATCGCCACGCTGGCCTTCGCCGGCACCACGGCGGCGATCATGCAGACGCTGGTCACGCCCCTCATCGCCGAACTGCCCCAGATCCTGGACACCTCGTCCTCGAACGCGGCCTGGGTGATCACGGTCACCCTGCTGGTGGCGTCGGTGTGCGTGCCGGTCGTCGGCCGTCTCGGCGACCTGGTCGGCAAGCGCCGGATGCTGCTGGCCTGCTCCGTGCCGCTGGTCGTCGGCTCGGTGGTGTGCGCCTTCGCCTCCGACGTCGTGACGATGATCGTCGGGCGTGGTCTGCAGGGCATGGGCATGGGCATGGTGCCGCTCGGCATCGCGCTCCTGCGGGACGTCGTACCGGCCGAGAAGCTCAGCGGTTCCATCGCACTCGTCAGCGCCTCCATGGGCATCGGCGGCGCCATCGGACTGCCGCTCGCCGCCGCGGTCGCCCAGTACGCCGACTGGCGTGCGCTGTTCTGGGGCTCGGCCGCCCTGGCCGCCGTCGTCGCCGTCCTGATCTTCATGCTCGTCCCGGACGTCCCCGCCGGCGCCGAGGGCCAGCGCTTCGACCTGCCCGGCGCGATCGGCCTCGGCGTCGGTCTGGTCTGCCTGCTGCTCGCGGTCTCCAAGGGTGCCGACTGGGGCTGGGCCTCGGGCACCACGCTCGGGCTCTTCGCCGCCGCCCTCGTGGTGGTGCTCGGCTGGGGATTCTGGGAGGTCCGCACCACCGACCCGCTGATCGACCTGCGCACCACCGCCCGCCCCCGCGTGCTCCTCACCAACCTCGCCTCGGTCTTCATCGGCTTCGGCATGTACGCGAGCATGCTGGTGATGCCGCAGCTGTTGCAGTTCCCGGAGGCCACCGGCTACGGCCTCGGCCAGTCGATGCTGGCCGCCGGTCTGTGGATGGCCCCCGGCGGTCTGATGATGATGGTCGTCTCGCCGCTCGGCGGGAAGCTCACCAACGCCCGCGGCCCGAAGTTCACCCTGATCTGCGGCGCCCTGGTGCTGGCCGCCGGCTACTTCGCCTCCATGGCCCTGATCGGCTCCGCCTGGGGCGTCATGCTGGTCACGATCATCACCAGCAGCGGTGTCGGCCTCGCCTACGGCGCCATGCCCGCGCTGATCATGAGCTCGGTGCCGCTGACGGAGACCGCCGCCGCGAACGCCTTCAACACCCTGATGCGCTCGCTCGGCACCTCGATCGGCTCCGCGGTCATCGGGGTGATCCTCTCCCAGATGACCACCACCATGGGCGGCTACACCTTCGCCTCCGAGGACGGCTTCCGCACCGCGCTGCTCGTCGGCGGCGGCCTCGCCCTGATCTCCGCCGCCATCGCCGCCGTCATCCCGGCCGCCCGCGCCGCGCTGACCGGTGAGGAGACGACGGACCCGGCCACCGAGCCGGAACAGACCGCCAAGGTCTGACCCACGGCATCCGAACCACCGCCTCAGGGGGCGCCCGTCCACGGGCGCCCCCGTTTTTCTCGTCCCAGGTGCAGCAGCCCCCGGCGCACGGCCTCCGACACCGCCGCCGCCCGGTTGTCCGCGCCGAGCTTGCGGTACAGGCGCACCAGATGCGTCTTGACGGTGGCCTCGCTCAGGAACAGCGCCTCGGCGATGGCCCGGTTGCTCAGCCCCTCGGCCAGCAGCCGCACCACTTCCACCTCCCGCCCGCTCAACTCCCGCTCGGGCGCGACCACGTGGCCCACCAGCTCGTCCATCACCTCCGGGGCGAGCCCCAACGCCCCGGCGGCGGCGCCGCGTACCGCCCGGAACAGCTCCTCCGGCGGCCCCGCCTTCAGCACATAACCCCGTGCCCCGGCCTCCAGCGCCCGCACCACGTCAGCCCGGCCCGAGTAGCTCGTCAGCATCACCGCCGGCACCCCTGGCGCCCGGGCCGCGAGCCGTCGTACCGCCTCGATCCCGTCGAGGCCACCCCCGCCGCCGAACCGCAGATCCATCAGCACCACATCGGGCAGCAGCCGCGCCGCGAGCCCGACGGCCTCCTCCCCGGTCCCCGCCTCGGCCACCACCTCGACATCCGGCTCCCCCTCCAGCAGCGCCCGCAGTCCGGCCCGTACGACGACATGGTCGTCCGCGAGCAGCACACGCAACGGCCCACCGCTCACCGGGCGGCCACCGCTGCCGGGCGGGCCGAGGACGCCGTGGGGACCGTGGCCCGTACGCACGTGCCGTGGCCCGGAACGCTGCCGATGTCGAGGTCGCCACCGCACTCGCGCAACCGGGTACGGGCGGCCGGCAGTCCCAGCCCCCGGCCCGCCGGGGAGGGGCCGGTGATGCGGCCGGGCTCGAACCCGGCGCCGTCGTCGCGCACTTCGAGCTCCACCCGGTCCGTCCCGGCCCGCAGGGTGACCTGGACGTTCACCGCGTGCGCGTGTTCACGCACATTGGCGAGCGTGCTCTGCGCGACCCGGAACAGGGTCGCGGCGGCCTGCGTGTCGAGGGCGGCGAGCTGCCCGTCGAGGACCGGCCTGTGACCGCCGGCCGTGCGGAACCGGACCCGGGCCGCCGCGCCCTCCGCCTGCGCCCGCGCGCACAGCAGGCGCAGCGCGCCCTCCAGCCCGGCCTCGTCCACGGCCGAGGGGGTCAGATCGCGGATGATCCTGCGGGTCTCGGCGAGCGTGGTGTGCAGGCCGTCGGCGACCGCCCGCACCCGGGTGCGCGCGACGTCCGCACGCCCGTCCCAGTCCCGCTCGGCGGCCTGCAGCAGCATGACACCGCCCGAGAGCTCCTGGGCCAGGGTGTCGTGCAGGTCCCGGGCGATCCTGGCCCGCTCGGCCAGCATCCCCGCCTGCCGCTGCTGTCGGGCCAGGACGTCCCGGGTGCCCCGCAACTCCTCGACCAGCCGCAGCCGTTCGGCGGCGTCCCGCTGCTGAGAACGGTAGAGGGCGACCGTGCCCCACACGGCCGCCACCGGCACCAGCACGGCCTCGGGATCGAACGATCCCGCGCTGCGCACGAGTTGAGCGACGAGGACGACCGTCAGCGTGCCCACCGCCACCGCGGCCGCCCGTCGGCCGAGCACCCGCAGCGCCGCGCAGGCCAGCGGGACGGCGCACCAGGTGTAGGTGGAGACGAGCGAGGGGGCCAGCTGCAGTAGCAGGGCCCACAGCGTCAGCAGTGCCGCGACCCACGAGGCCCGGGCGAACAACCCTGTGCGCCCCGGCCGCCCCAGCCGGTCCCCGGCCGCGAGACCGCCCGCGTAGACGACGGCCAGCAGGGTGCTGACCGTCATCACGTGCCAGCACGACTCGATCCCCAGCCGCGTGAATCTCACCAGGCCCGCCCCGACGACCAGGAAGAACGTCAGATGGGTGAGGTGCCACAGACCCGGCCGGCTCCCGAGGACGGCTCTCACGGCGGTACGGACGGGAGCGCGGTCGGACACGGAAATCCCCTTGGACGATGATCCGTTCGAACAGGGGAGCCGAGTCTATCCGGCGACTGTAGGGGTGGTGTGAGGACGCTCGGCGCCCGCTGTCAGGCCCCGGGACGCAGCCCGAGGAAGCCCGGCGTCGGGTCGCCCTTCACCTCGCCGAAGTACAGGGCGAAGGTCTGCTTCAGCCGTTCCACCTCGGCGCGCTCGGACATGAAGCGGGGGAAGCCGTCGATGTTGGCGTTCCGGTACTCCCAGACCGGCTTCAGCCCGGCCGGGGGAGTGATGTCGGTGCGTACCGACCAGCCGTTGAAGGCGTTCTGCTGAGTGGCCGTCGACAGCTGCCAGTTGAGGTACAGCTTGGCCGCCGTGGTGTTCCCGGCGGTCTTGAGGATCGCGGCCCGCTGGCCCCAGGCCATGAACGGGGCGCTGTCCGGCAGGACCCACCTCACGGGGCCGGTGGCCAGCGGCGCGCCGGAGCCGCCGACGCCGATCGCGTACTGTCCGGCGCGCACGGCGTCACCGGGGGAGTTGCTGCCGCGCGCGAACCGTACGTCCTGCGCGGCCAGCCGGGCCACGAAGTCCCAGCCGTAGTGCTTGACGTAGAGGGAGTGGAGGAAGAGGACGGCGTCGTCGTCGTGCGGGAAGGAGGCGGCGATCCGCCCCTTCCACCGCGCGTCGAGCAGGTCCAGCGGGGTGCGCGGGGCGTTCGAACCGACCGCGTCCGGGGCGTACATGAAGCTGAAGCCGATCGCGGCGATCGCGACCCACGCGCCCTGCGGGTCCTTGAACTTCTCGTGGACCTTCGAGAACCCGGCGGGCCGGTAGTGCAGGAGCCGGCCCTGGGACTTCCAGCGGACGAAGTCCTGGAGCGTCTGCAGCTGGACGACGTCGGGGACGAGGGTGCCGGTGGCGAGCTGGTTGTCGACCCGGACGTCGTGGTACTTGCTGTAGTCCACGATCAGCTTCAGGTCGATGTCCGGGAAGCGCTTGAGGAAGGCGGCCTTGGTGCCGTCCTGCTGGGTCGGGGTGTCCCCGCCCGCGTAGACGACGAGCTTGCCGCCCTCCGCGAGGGCGGCCTGGTACAGCTCGTCGAGCGACCGGGTCTCCTCGGCGCCGGGGGCGGACCGGGTGGACGCGGGGGTCGCAGGGGTCGCGGAAGCCGCAGGGGTGGCCGAGGCGGGGGAGGTGCCGAGGGCGCCGAGGCCGAGGGCGGCACCCGCGCCGGTCGCGAGGAGACGCCTTCTGCTGGGGGAGCTGGGCATGGTACGGAGACCTCTCTGATCTCTGAGGGGGGTGGGGACCGGGCGCCGCGGTCGCCCCCCATCCTGCTTGGCCCGGGCGCTGCGGCGCGTCGTCCGCAGGGACCGGATGACGCGCGCGCGGTGGAACCCCCGTTCAACCGAACGGTTGAACGCCCTCAGCCCTACGGCCGTGCCAGCCGCCGTGTCGTCAGCGCGAGGTGCAGCCGCAGCCGGCCCTGCGGGGTGCGCACCGGCCAGCCCAGCAGATGCTCGGCATGGACCAGCCGGTCCTGGAGCGTGGAGTGGTGCACGTTCGCCTCGGCGGCGGCCGCCCGCAGACTCGCCGTCGCGACGACCGCGTACAGCGTGGTGAGCAGCCAGGGCGCGTCCGCGGCGGCCGCCTCCAGCGCCTGGACGTCCGGCGGAGGCTCGGCGCCCGGCAGGACGACGTCGGCCAGCAGGGCGATCCCGCCGAGCTCGTCGGCGTACACCACCCGGGGTCCGGGATCCTGACCGGTGCCCTCGGCGGTGAACCTCAACGCGGTGCGCGCGGCGGCCCAGGAGCGGGGGAGGTCGAGGACGGGGACGGCCGGTCCGACTCCGGTCCGCGGCTCGGAGGCCTCGGGGACCGGGCTCTGCGCGGGGACCACCCGGGGCCGTCCGCCCGGTGTGGCGACGGCGCGGGCGGTGGCGAGGGGATCGAGGCCGAGCCGGCGGGCCGCGTGCAGCCGGGCCGGTTCGCCGGCCGTGCCGTCCAGGAGGGTCTCGACGAGGGCGGGATCGTCGAGCGGGGCCCGGCCGCGGGTGCGGTCGAGGACCAGGCGTGCGACTCCGGCGGCCCGTTCCAGGATCACCGCTTCGACCACGCTGGGCGCCGCACCCGCGCGTTCCAGCCACAGTGCGGGCGGGCCGTCCGGCGTCAGCGGGGCGGACGGCCACCGCGGATCCGGCGGCAGGTCCGAGTCCCGGCGGGTGCCGTCCGCCTCGACCCGCACCCGTACCCGCCGGTCGGCGTCGACCAGCCGCGCGGGCACCCCGGCCAGCACGGCGGCCCCGCGCACCAGCGCCTCCACCCCGGCCCGTGCCTCGGCCAGCCGGTCGAAGTAGGCGATGACCCGCACGGCGGCCCCGGCATCCGGGTCCACCGCGGTGAGGCGCCCGGCCAGCTCTTTCATAGGGCCATCATGCGCCACGCGAACGCCGGTGAGGGAGAGTCGGGGCCCATGGGCGGCCCTACTCGGCGAGCAGCCGCCGCAGCCAGTCCAGGTGGGCCCTCCGTGCCGACCCGGACAGCGCGGCCTGCGGGGCGAACCCGTCGAAGCCGTGGAAGCCGCCCGGCCACACATGCAGTTCGGCCACCCCGCCGGCCTGCCAGATCCGGGAGGCGTAGGCGACGACCTCGTCCCGGAAGGTCTCGGCGGAGCCGACGTCGAGGAAGGCCGGGGGCAGCCCGGACAGGTCCTCGGCACGGGCCGGTGCCGCGTACGGGGAGACGTCGGGGCCGCCGCGCCGCTCGCCGAGCAGGGCGGTCCAGCCGGTCTCGTTGGCCGTGCGGTCCCAGATGCCGAGGCCCGCCATCTGGTGGGAGGACGGGGTGTCGTTGCGGTCGTCCAGCATGGGGCACTCCAGCAGCTGGCCGAGGAGCCGCGGACCCCCGCGGTCGCGCAGCAGCAGGGCGAGCGCGGCGCACAGTCCGCCGCCCGCGCTGGCACCGGTGATCACGATCCGCTCCGGGTCCGCGCCCAGCTCCTTCGCGTGCTCCGCCGTCCACAGCAGACCGGCGTACACGTCCTCGACCGGTGCCGGGTGCGGGTTCTCGGGCGCCAGGCGGTACTCCACGGACACGACGACCATGTCGAGCTCGCGTGCCCAGTCCAGGGCCACGTCGACGCCGACCCGGTTGTTGCCGAGGACCATGCCGCCGCCGTGCACGTGGTAGACGACCGGGCGCGGCCGGGCGGGGGCCGGTGCCGTGGGGCGGCAGATCAGCAGCGAGATGTCGGGGGCGCCCTCGGGGCCCGGCACCGTCCGGTCCTCGGCCTCGAAGGCGCCGCCCACGGTCAGGTCCATGTCGGCCAGCATCGAGATGCCCGGTCCCTGCCGTACGGTCTCGATGTCCTCCATGGTCATCCCGGGCTGGATCATCTCCCCGATCAGCTCCAGCGCGGCGGCGAGTTCGGGATCGAACGGCGGCGGAACGGACGTCATGGCTTCTCCTCACGCGGGAACGCGGCGGCTCGTGCGGACATGATTCAGCCGTCCGTCGCCGTCCGGAGCACCGCCGTCCGGCGGAACCTCCCCGCCATTCGGCGGGTGCCGGCCCGCCGACCGTCCTGGCGGGAAGCCCGGGGAAGCCCAGAGGCCCAGGAAACCTGGGAAGCCTAGGAGGCCTGCTCGGGGGCCGCCTCCGCGCGCATCATCACGCAGTCGAACTCGATCACCCGGCCGGTGGTCGCCTCGCGGGTCACCGGGTACATGCCGGTGATGCCGAAGCCCTCCGCCTCGTACGCGGCGACGGCCTCGCCCATCGTGGGGCTGCCCTCGTAGAGGCGCAGGCAGGCGACCTCGGACTGCATGCCCACGAACTCCGCGACGCGCTTGCCGGCCCCGGCGAACACCTCCAGGTCGTAGCCCTGGGTGTCCATCTTCAGATACGGGACGGGGTCGGCGAGGCCCTCCAGCGCCTCGTCCATCACCTCGTCGAGCCGGCGGATGCGGATCTCCTCGGTGTCGGACTTCTTGAACCGGCTGTAGCGGCCCTTGCCGTAGTCGCTCGGCGGCAGCAGCGAGTTCATCGTCAGCCAGCTCTTGTGGATCTCCGCCGTCGTCTCCTCGCGGCCCAGTCCGCACTGGTACACCCGCCAGTCGGGGTCCTTCTCGGCGGCCTTCGCCAGCTTGGCGAACGTCTCCGACGTCGGCTCGAAGGACACGATCCGGCCGGTGTACCCGGCCTTGCGCAGCCGCTTGGCGTACTGCCCGGTGTTGGCGCCGACGTCGAACACGCAGTTCACGCCGTACAGCTCGAGCATGGCGGTCACATGCTGGACGCACAGGTATTCGGCAGCGGAAAGCTGCAGTTTGCGCTCGTCCTGGCGCTCCGGGTCCTCGATCAGGAGCACGGCGCCGGTGTCACCGAGCGGGACGACGCCCTTCTCGGCGACCCCGGTCCGGACACCGCCCCGTGTGCGGCGCAGGATCCAGGTGTCCTTGTCCACACCGGTCACGCGGTACGGGCCGCCCCGGCGGGAGAGGACCTTCGTGCCCGCGTCCACGTCGGTCACCTCGTAGGGGCCGCCGCGCCGGGCCACCACCGCCGCACCCGGGCCGAGGTCGGTCACCTGAACGCCTATGCGGGGCATCAGCTGGAGCAGTCGTCGATAAAGGGTCTGCATCCCTCAAGCCCTATCAGACCGCGGGGGCGGCGGTCTGCGGGTTGAACGAATATCGATGCTCGTTTAACACGCCGGAAAACGGTGGGGGTACGGCGAGGGGGCCGCGGCAGACGTGCCGCGGCCCCCTGGTGGCGTGCCGTACGCCGGGATCGGTGCCCGGGATCAGGCGACGAGCTCGCCCACGTTGCCGTGCAGCCGGGCGACGACCTCGGACAGCTGGGCGGTGACCTCGGCGTCGTCGGACGGGTGGGTCTCGGCGAAGCGGGTCAGGGAGCCCGGGATGGACAGCTTGACGTCCTCGAGGACATTGCCGCCGGCGATGCCCACGGCCTTGCGGGCCTCGTCCTGCGCCCATACGCCGCCGAACTGGCCGAAGGCGGTGCCGACGACGGCGACCGGCTTGCCGCCGAAGGCGCCGGCGCCGTACGGGCGGGACAGCCAGTCGATGGCGTTCTTCAGGACGGCCGGGATGGTGCCGTTGTACTCGGGGGAGAAGAGCAGGAACGCGTCGGCGCCCTGGGCGGCCTCGCGCAGCTTGGCGGCCGCGGCCGGTACGCCGCCCTCGACGTCGAGGTCCTCGTTGTAGAAGGGGATCTCGGCCAGGCCCTCGAAGAGCTCGACCTGGGCGCCCTCGGGAGCGACCTTGACGGCCGCCTCGGCGAGCTGGCGGTTGGTCGAACCGGCGCGGAGGCTGCCGACGAGCGCGAGGATGCGGACAGACATGGGAACTCCCAAGGGGCTGAAACATGGCGTTTACGATCCGGACCGAGGTCCGGTTAATTTCTAGCATCATAACCGGACCGTGGTCCAGTTTCATGCCCAGTGCTTTACGCTGAGTTCATGTCCAGCCTTCTGCCGCCGTGTCCGGAGCCCGAGGAGAAGATCGGCGAGCCCCAGCAACTGCTCCAGCTGGGGACCGCCGGCGACGAGCCGTGTCTGCGTGCGGACGCGGCCCGCAACCGCGCGCGCCTGCTGGACGCCGCCGCCCGGCTGATCGCCGAGCACGGCGCGGCGGGGGTGACGATGGAGGCGGTGGCTGCCGCCGCCAATGTGGGCAAGGGAACGGTCTTCCGCCGCTTCGGCGACCGCACCGGCCTGCTGATGGCGCTGCTCGACCACTCGGAGCAGAAGATGCAGGCCGCGTTCCTCGGCGGCCCCCCGCCGCTCGGGCCCGGCGCGCCGCCCGTGGAGCGGCTGCACGCGTTCGGCATCGCCCTGCTACGGCGGTTCGCCGACGAACTCGATCTGCAGCTGGCCGCCGAGGCCGCGGCGGACCGCCGCTACGCGGTGCCCGCCCGGCGCGTCCAGCACAGCCATGTCGTGCTGCTGCTGCGCCAGACGCTGCCCGACGCCGACCACGAACTCCTGGCCCACACCCTGATGGGCTACCTCAACCCGGTCCTGGTCCACCATCTGACCCGCCAGTGCGGGCTGCCCATGGCGCGGCTGGAGAACGGGTGGAGCGATCTGGTGGACCGGGTGACGGGTGGCTGAGCCACGCGGAGTGCCCGCCGTGCCGGTGTCGTAAGCGAATCCGTATCGCATCCGTGTACGGGAATCGCGCTGGTGAGCGATGGTGCTCGTTGACGCTTCATCAGAGCTGGGCGTCCCCCGCCCGGATCCCCGCTCACAGCTTCTGCCAAGATGCAGTACGTCATGGTGCAGATACCGAACACGCCCGCGCCGACGAAGCCGCCGGCGCCGCGCCCCGTGCCCACGAGCGCCGACGTGGCCCGCCTGGCCGGAGTCTCGCGCGCGACCGTCTCCTACGTGCTGAACAACACCAGCGCCGTCCGTATCAGCGAGCCCACCCGCCGCCGCGTCCACGAGGCCGCGAAGGAACTCGGGTACGTGCCGCACGCCGCCGCCCGCAGCCTGCGCGCCGGACACAGCCGGGTGGTCCTGATGCCCACCCTGCCCGTCCCGGCCGGCCCGCTCTACAGCCAGTTCGTCCACGACTTCCAGGGCGCCCTCAGCCGCCTGGACTACACCGTCGTCCAGTACGGCACCACCGGCCTGCGCGGCGACGACGCGGCCCGGGCCTGGGCCGAACTGCGGCCGGTCGCCGTGCTGGTGCCCACCCCCGGCATCGGCCCGGAAGGCGTCGCCGTCCTCAAACGGTCCGGCGCGCGGGCCGTGGTGACCCTCAGCCCCGTCGCCGTCGAGGGCGCCCACGCACTGCTCCTGGACCACGCCCGCGTCGGCCACAGCGCCGCCGGGCATCTGTACGCCCGGGGGAGACGGCGGATCGGTGTCGTCGTGCCCGAGGAGCCCGGCATGGAGATCTTCTCCGGGCCCCGCCTGTCCGGTGTCCGCGACGCCGTTCGCGGCACCGACGCCACCGTCACCGAACTGCCCCTGGCCTACACCCAGAAGTCCGCCGCCGCCCTCGCCGCCCGCTGGGCCGACCTGGGCCTGGACGCCGTGTTCGCCTACAGCGACGAGTACGCGATGCTGCTGATGCGGGCCCTGCTGGACGCGGGCGTGCGGATACCGGAGGACACCGCCGTCATCGGCGCCGACGACCTGATGCTCGGCCGGCTGCTGCGACCCAGGCTGAGCACCGTACGCATCGCGCTGCCCTCAGGCCGTGAACTCGCCGCACTGGTGGACCGGGCGGTGCGCAACCCCGGCGCCGAGCCCGAGTCGCACCCGCTGTCCGGCGCAACGGTCGTGCAGCGCGAGTCCAGTTGACCCGTGGAGGGTGCGTCCGGCAGAACTAGGATGTTAAATGCTCAACCAGATGGGACGTGTGTCCCCTGAGCTGTGCGTCCCGCGGGTCACCGATCGGAGAGCCATCCATGCCGCTGCTCGACCCCCAGACCTGGCAGACCTCGTCCCGCGCCCTGACAGGCCCGCGGCACACCGTCACCGAGCCCGCCACCGGTGAGGCGCTCGGCACCGTCGTCCTGGCCTCCGCCGCCGACGTGGCCCCGGCCGCCGAGACCGCCCGCGCCGCACAGGGCGAGTGGGCCCGCCTCCCGCACTTCGTCCGCGCCGGGGTCCTGCGCAAGGCCGGTGACCTGTTCGCCGCGCACGCCGACGAACTGCACGACTGGATCGTCCGCGAGTCCGGCTCCATCCCGGGCAAGGCCGACTTCGAACTGCACGTCGCCGCCCAGGAGTGCTACGAGGCCGCCGCCCTCGCCTCCCGCCCCGCCGGGCAGGTCCTGCCCAGCGAGGCGCCGAGACTGTCGTACACCCGGCGGATCCCGGTCGGCGTGGTCGGCGTGATCTCCCCGTTCAACGCCCCGCTGATCCTCTCCATCCGCTCCGTCGCGCCCGCCCTCGCGCTCGGCAACGCGGTCGTCCTCAAGCCCGACCCCCGCACGGCGGTCTGCGGCGGCCTCTCCCTGGCCGCCGTCCTCGCCGAGGCGGGCCTCCCCGAGGGCCTGCTGCAGGTGCTGCCCGGCGGCGCCGAGACCGGCGCGGCCCTGGTCGCCGACCCGCGCGTGCCGGTCATCTCCTTCACCGGCTCCACCGCCGCGGGCCGCGCGGTCGGCGAGGCCGCCGGACGCCACCTCAAGCGCGCCCACCTCGAACTCGGCGGGAACTCCGCCCTGATCGTGCTGGAGGACGCCGACCTCGACGCGGTGATCTCCACGGCCGCCTGGGGCTCGTTCTTCCACCAGGGCCAGATCTGCATGACCACCGGCCGGCACCTCGTCCACACCTCGCTCTACGAGGAGTACGTCGAACGGCTCGCCGCCAAGGCCGAGTCCCTGGCCGTCGGCGACCCGCACCGCGCCCACGTCCACCTCGGCCCGCTCATCGACGACGGCCAACTCACCAAGGTGCACGCCCTGGTGGAGGCCAGCACGGCCGCCGGCGCGAAACTCGCCGCGGGCGGCACCCACGAGAACCTCTTCTACCGGCCGACCGTCCTCGCCGGCGTCGACGAGAAGACCCCCGCCTACGCGGAGGAGGTCTTCGGCCCGGTGGCCCCCGTGCGCGCCTTCACCACCCCCGACGAGGCCGCCGCGCTCGCCGCCCACAGCGCCTACGGACTCTCCCTGGGCATCGTCACCCGTGACTCCGCCCGCGGCCTGGACCTCGCCGAACGCGTTCCCACGGGCATCGTCCACATCAACGACCAGACCGTGAACGACGAGGCCGTGGCCCCCTTCGGAGGCGTCGCCGCCTCCGGCACCGGCGCCCGCTTCGGCGGCGAGGCCAACCTGGAGGCCTTCACGGACCTGCGCTGGACGACGGTCCGCGGCGACGTGGCGCCCTACCCGTTCTGAGGCCTGCGCGTACCGAGGCCTACTGGTCGGCCTTGGTCGCCTGCTGCTCCGCCACCGACTTGCGGACCTCGTCCATGTCCAGCCCCCGCGCCTGCCCGATCACGTCCGCGAGGGCGGCCTCGGGCAGCGCGCCCGGCTGGGCGAACACGGCGACCCGGTCACGGACGATCATCAGCGTCGGGATCGACTGGATGCCGAAGGCCGCGGCCAGCTCCGGCTGCGCCTCGGTGTCCACCTTGCCGAACACCAGGTCGGGGTTGTCCTGCGCGGCCTTCTCGTACACCGGCGCGAACTGACGGCACGGGCCGCACCAGGCCGCCCAGAAGTCGATCAGGACGAAGTCGTTGTCCGTGACCGTCTGGTCGAAATTCTCCTTGGTGAGCTCCACAGTGCTGCTCATGACCTGCGACCTTCTTCCTGGTGGGGGCTTCCTGGTCCGCACCAACACGGCCGTGCGGGCACGTATTCCGCGCCCTACCCGTGTGGCTTCCGCGCACACCACCCACCAGACTGACCCCATGACGGAATCGGAAACCATCGCCTACGACGTCGTGGTGCTCGGGGCCGGGCCCGTGGGGGAGAACGTCGCCGACCGCACCCGTGCGGCCGGCCTCACCACCGCGGTCGTGGAGAGCGAGCTGATCGGCGGCGAGTGCTCGTACTGGGCCTGCATGCCCAGCAAGGCCCTGCTGCGCCCGGTCATCGCCCGGGCCGACGCCCGCAGACTGCCCGGCCTGCGCCAGGCCGTCCAGGGACCCCTGGACTCGGCGGCGGTCTTCGCCCGCCGCAACTGGTTCACCGGCGACTGGACGGACGACGGCCAGGCCGACTGGCTCGCCGGCATCGGCGCCGACCTGTACCGGGGCCAGGGCAGACTCGCCGGCCCGCGCACGGTGACCGTCGGGGACCGGACGCTCACCGCCCGCCACGCCGTCGTCGTCTCCACCGGCACCCGCGCCGTCCTGCCCCCGCTGCCCGGCCTTGCCGAGGTACGGCCCTGGACCAGCCGCGAGGCCACCGGCTCCCAGACCGTGCCGGGCCGGCTCGTCGTGGTCGGCGGGGGAGTGGTCGCCACCGAGATGGCCACCGCCTACCAGGCCCTCGGCGCCCAGGTCACCGTGCTCGTCCGCGGCAAGGGCCTGCTGAACCGCATGGAACCCTTCGCCGGCGAACTCGTCGCCGAGGCGCTCGCCGAGGCCGGAGCGGACGTACGGACCGGTACGTCGGTGGAGTCCGTCACCCGCACGGACGGCATCGTCACGGTCGTCACCGACAGCGGCGACCGCATCGAGGCCGACGAGATCCTCTTCGCCACCGGCCGCGCCCCGCGCACCGACGACATCGGCCTCGACACGATCGGCCTGGAACCCGGCTCCTGGCTCACCGTCGACGACAGCCTGCGCGTCACCGGCACCGACTGGCTCTACGCGGCCGGCGACGTCAACCACCGCGCCCTCCTCACCCACCAGGGCAAGTACCAGGCCCGGATCGCGGGCGCCGCCATCGCCGCCCGCGCCGCCGGCACCCTCGTGGACGGCACCGACCCCTGGAGCGCCCATGCCGCGACGGCCGACCACGAGACCGTCCCCCAGGTCGTCTTCACCGACCCGGAGGCCGCCGCGGTCGGCCTCTCGCTCGCCGAGGCCGAACACGCCGGGTACCGGGTACGCGCCGTCGACGTCGACATGTCCTCGGTGGCCGGGGCGGGCCTGTACGCCGAGGGCTACAAGGGCCGCGCCCGGATGGTCGTCGACCTGGAGGAGGAGATCCTGCGCGGGGTCACCTTCGTCGGCCCGGGCGTCGGCGAACTGATCCACTCCGCGACCGTCGCCGTCGCCGGCCGCGTCCCCGTCTCCCGTCTGTGGCACGCGGTCCCGTCCTACCCGACCCTCAGTGAGGTCTGGCTCCGCCTGCTGGAGGCGTTCCGGGACAACTGACCTACGGCAGCTCGAAGTCCAGGGCCCTGGCCGCCTCCACCGGGGTCGGCTGGGCCCACCGCTCCAGTACCGCCTGGTTGGCGGAGAGGGACCGCGGTTCGGCCCGGTCGAGGTACAGGGTGCCGTCCAAGTGGTCCGTCTCGTGCTGGACGATCCGGGCGGGCCACCCGGCGAACACCTCGTCCAGCGCCCGCCCGTGCTCGTCCTCACCCGTCAGCCGCACCTCGGCGTGACGGGCCACCACCGCCTGGTAGCCGGGCACGCTCAGACAGCCCTCGAAGAACGCGGCACGGGCCGGACCGACCGGCTCGTACGACGGGTTGACCAGCACCCGGAACGGCTGCGGCACGCGCCCGCGGGCCACCCGCACCTCCTCCGGTACCGGCGCCGGGTCCTCGATCACCGCGATCCGCAGCCCCACGCCGACCTGCGGCGCGGCCAGCCCGACACCGGGCGCCGCGTGCATCGTGACGCGCAACGCCTCGACGAACCGGGCCAGAAGAGCCGGGCCGAGCTGACCGTCGTAGCGCTCGATGCCGGTGCGCAGGACCGGGTCGCCGGCCGCGACGATCGGCAACGGGCCGCCGGACGCGAGGAGTTCCTCGACGCGTTCGGCAAGGGGCGTACGGGGACTGGGAGCTGCCATCGGGCCAGGATGCCACGATCCACGCCCGTGTGACGCAGGTCACGAAATCTCGCGGGAACTCGGGCGCGATCCGATCCGACTACTGGACCGTCCCGGCTCAACACGTCCCGACGACCCCGGAGTAGCCCGCCGATGTCCACCGCTCCCCCGATTTCCACGGACGAGGCCCCCGAGGCGGCCCCGGCCCCGGCGCCCAAGTCACGTGGCCCCTGGGCCCCGTTGCGCCCCCTGGTCCTGCGCCTGCACTTCTACGCGGGTGTGCTCGTCGCGCCGTTCCTGCTGGTCGCCGCCGTCACCGGCCTCCTGTACGCGGGCTCGTTCCAGGCCGAGAAGCTCCTCTACGCGCACGAGATGACCGTGCCGGTCGGCGACGCGAAGCTGCCGATATCCGAGCAGGTGGCCGCCGCCCGCAAGGCCCACCCCGAGGGCGCAGTCTCGGCGGTGCGGCCCTCCCCGGAGGACGACGCCACCACCCGCGTGATGCTCTCCGGCGTCGAGGGCGTCGACCCCGAGCACACCCTCGCCGTGTTCGTCGACCCGTACACCGGCAAGGTGCGCGGCGCGCTGGAGCAGTACGGCTCGACGGGTGCCCTGCCGCTGCGGACCTGGATCTCCGGGCTCCACCGCAACCTCCACCTCGGTGAAACCGGCCGTCTCTACAGCGAGTTCGCCGCGAGCTGGCTGTGGGTGATCGCGGCCGGCGGCATCGCGCTGTGGTTCTCCCGCCGCCGTGCGCTGCGCAAGGTCCGCGGCACCAGCGGCCGGCGCCGCACCCTCGGGCTGCACGGCACGGTCGGCGTCTGGACCGCCGCCGGGTTCTTCTTCCTGTCCGCGACCGGCCTGACCTGGTCCACCTACGCCGGCGCCAACATCGACGAGCTGCGCACCTCCCTCAAGCAGGCCACCCCGTCGATCTCGGCCACGGTGAGCGGCGGTGGTGAGCACGCCGGCCATGACGCGGCCTCCGGCACGGGCGGCGACGGCGAGCACGGCGTCGGCCTCGACCAGGTCCTCGCCGCCGCGCGCGCCGAGGGGCTCGGCGACCCGGTCGAGATCGTCCCGCCCGCCGACGCCTCCTCCGCGTACGTCGTGAAGCAGGTGCAGCGCAGCTGGCCCGAGAAGCAGGACTCCGTCGCCGTCGACCCGGCCACCGGCGAGGTGACCGACACCCTGCGGTTCGCCGACTACCCGGTGCTCGCCAAGCTGACCCGCTGGGGCATCGACCTGCACACCGGCACCCTGTTCGGGCTGGTCAACCAGATCGCGCTGATGCTGCTCGCGCTCGGTCTGATCCTGCTGATCGTGTGGGGCTACCGCATGTGGTGGCAGCGTGGCCGCGGTTCCGCCTTCGGCCGCCCGATCCCGCGCGGCGCCTGGGCGCAGGTCCCGCCGTACGTCCTGGTCCCGCTGATGGCGGCCGTCGCCGTACTCGGCTACTTCGTCCCGCTCCTCGGCATCCCGCTCGCCGGGTTCCTGGTGGTGGACGTGATCCTCGGGGAGATCGCCCACCGACGACGGACGAAGGCGCAGGCGCAGGCCTGAGCCCGCGCGCACACGGGAGCGGCCCGGCGGTGAGGTGCACCGCGGGGCCGCTCCCGTGCCGTGGGCCGGATCAGTCCTGCGGGAAGTCCCCGGCCAGCGCCGAGGCGAGCCGCAGCTGCGGAGCGGCCTCCGCGTGCCGCCCCTGCCGCTCCAGGGTGCGGCCCAGCATCAGCCGGGCGTAGTGCTCCACCGGGTCGCTCTCGACGATCAGCCGCAACTCGGTTTCGGCGCGGCGCAGTTGGGCCGAGTGGTAGTAGGCGCGGGCCAGCAGCAGCCGGGGGCCGGTCTGCTCCGGCACCTCCTCGACGAGCGGCGCCAGCACCCGCGCCGCGGCGGTGTAGTCCCGCGCGCCGAAGAACAGTTGCGCGCGCTCCCAGCGCTCGGCCGGGGTTCCGTGGGCGTAGTACGCGGCCTCGTTCGTCGCGTCGTACCCCGTGCCGTATGTCATGTTCACTCGTGACCTCCTTCGAGGCCGTCAACCGGGGGTGGTGGTTGAATATTCCACTACGCGTCGGCGCCGGGTCCGGCAGGGTCGAGCGGTACGTCGAGCAGGACCGCGAGTTCGGCGCCGAACGTTCGCGTCCGTTCCCCGTCCAGCCCGCCGAGCGGCTCCAGCAGCCGCTCCAGCAGCCCCTGTACGACCGTGACGGCCTGCCGGGTGACCTCCTCGCCCCGCTCGGTGAGCGCCAGTTGCACGGCACGGGGGTCGCGGGGGTCCCGGGCCCGCTCGATCAGGCCGGCCGACTCCAGGGCGCGGGCGAGCTTCGAGACGTAGAGCGGCTCGAGGCCGGTGTGGTCGGCGAGCCGGCGCTGGCTGGGGCGTTCCCCGTCGCGCTGCATGCCGTAGAGCGACGACACCAGCGAGTACTGCGCGTGGGTCAGTCCGAGCGGCGCCATCGCCCGGTCCACCGCGACCCGCCACTTCGTCGACAGCCGCCACACCAGGAAACCGGGCGTGGCCCGTTCGGAACCCTTGCTCATGCCCGATAGATTACATGGCTACTATTCGCGGTGAGGTCGCCCCGCAGCGGAACACCCTGAACAGTTATAGGGACCTCTCGTGCTGCCGGCTCTGTAGCTTGGCCACGGCCTCATGGCCGAGCGGTGTCCGCAGGGGAGCAGAGATCGCCCCGACACTGACCTATGGGAGAGCGGGATATGAAGGAGACGGTGAAGCGACTGACGGCGGTCGCGGGTGGACTGGTCATGGCAGCCGGCGTGCTCACGGTCGGGACCGCATCGAACGCGGCAGCCGCGACCTGTTACGGGGGCGCGGTCAGCAAGACCTTCGCCATGGGGACGGACGAGGCCGAGCACCGCTTCGGCCCGTACACCACCACGTCCCGGTGCGACGACATCAACCTGAGGATCACCAGTTGGGGGAACGCGAGCCCGCTGGTGGTGCGGGTGTGCTTCCACCCGTCCTCCGGTGGCACGACCTGCAACTCGTGGAAGGAGTTCTACAAGTCGAGCGACCTGAACCAGTGGCGCGTGATCGCCAGCGATGTCAGGGACGGCACGAGCTACAGCGTCTCCATGGACCTCGCCAGCAACACGTTCAAGGGCGACCTCGCCCACTGAACACGACACAACAGGGGGAAAACACCATGTCCGTACGCACAGTGCGCAAGGCGATCGCCACACTCACGGCCGCGCTCACGCTCGCGGGCGGGGCGGTGGTGGCCAGTGCCACCACCGCGAGCGCCGCGACCTGCTACGGCGGCGAGTCCTACTTCAGCAGCGGTAATTACTACTTCCCCGAATCCAGCACGGGGAGGCTCACCACCACGTCCCGCTGCGGCGACATCAACGTCAGGTTCACCAACAACATCATCACGCCCTCCCGCAAGGTCAGGGTGTGCTTCTACCCGAGTTCGGGGTCCGCGTACTGCCAGAGCAGCTACACGACCGTGTACGGCGGGAGCTGGGGGGTCGTTGCCGACGACGTGCTGGACGGCACCAAGTTCCGGCTCCAGTTCGAGAGCGGCTGGGTGCAGGGCTACTGGGCGGCCTGAACCCCGGAGGCATCAGGCCGGTCGGCGCGTACGCCGCGCCTCGCGTGGTGCGGCGGATCGGCCTCGGCCCTTTCAGCCTGAGCATCCCGGCAGTCTGACTGCCATCGCCGTCGGTGTGAAGGGCCCGCCCCGAACGTTCCGGAAGGGGCGGGCCCGCCGGCGGCCGCAACGGATTCACCACACCTTCTTCGCAGACTCGCCCGAGCGCGGACAAAGCTTCGCTTGGCCGGTAAGGCATCCCTTACTCTGCCCCGCGTCGGACTGGGGGTGCGCCCCCATGGGCGTCGAAGAAGGGGGACGGCTCCGTGTACAGCGTCATCGTGGTACCACCGCCGTGCGACGGTACGGACGGGCAGCTCGGGCAGTTCAGGATCGCCGATGGTGAGCGGCTCGCGTTCGGCAGGGCAGAGGCGGACGACGGCCTGACGATCACGCACGAAGGTGTGCCCCGGGTCGCCGGCGAAATCACGGCGCACCGGAACTTCTGGCTGCTGAGCAATCTCAGCGAGCACCAGACCTATGTGGTGGAGAACCCGGAGGGCGCCGGCGAGCACGTCAAGGTCGCACCGGGCCGCTTGGAGACGCCCGTGCCCTTCGAGTTCTCGCGCGTCGTCCTGCCCGCCGCGGGCGACCTGCTCACCTTCGACGTGTGGGCGCCGCGCCACGCCTTCGGCAGCGTCGCCCGCCACGGCCTTGCCGGAGCCCTGACCATGCCCGCGTTCACCCTCGACCGCACCAAGCGGTACTTCGCGGTCCTGGCCGCCCTGTGCGAACCGCGTCTGCGCGGCGCACCGCACGCCCCGCTGCCGGCGGTCGAAGAGCTGGTGGAGCGCCTGCGGCCGGCCTGGCCGACAGTCAGCCGCTCCGCCGTCTACTGGAACATCGACTACCTCGCCGTCAAACTGCGGCTGCGGCCGGGCCCGGACACGGCGGAGCCCGGCCGACGCGTCAACGGCAAGAAGGAGTCGCTGGTCTCCCTCGCCCTCCGCTTCGACCTGGTCCACGAGGACGACCTGGCCGTGCTCGCCCCGGCCCCGAGCGAGGTGGGCCGATGACGGGGCAGCCGTACGCCGTCCCCGTCCCGCAGGGTTACCGGGTCGGCCCGTGGCAGGTCCGCGAGCCGCTGGCCTCCGGTGCGTTCGCCACGGTCTACGCGGGCAGACGCGTCGGCGGCGACGAGCCCGGCCTGCCCCGCCAGGCGGCCCTGAAGTTCCTGCCCACCGGCACCCGCACCCCACGCCAGCTGCACCATCTGCGCGAACTGGCCGAGCGGGAAGTGGAGTTGCTGGGCAGGCTGCGCGCCCCCCGGCTGATCCGGATGTACGACACCCTGACGATCGACGACCCCGGCCACCCGGAGCTCGACGGCGCCACGGTCCTCGTGCTGGAGAGGGCCGAAGGCTCTTTGGACGCCCTACTGGAACGCGAGCCGAAGCCGGAGGCGGGCCCCGCCCTGCTCGCCCAGATCTGCGAGGGGCTGCACCAGCTGCACCACGCGGGATGGGTGCACGGGGACCTCAAGCCGGCCAACGTGCTGTTGCTGAAGGACGGTTCGGTGCGGCTCGCCGACTTCAACATGGCCGCGGAACTGGAAGGCACCCACGCCTACGCGCCCGCCTTCGCGACCCCGGACTACACGCCGCCGGAGCTGCTGTGGCCGGAGGTCGGCGAGCGGGGCACGCGGGTGCGGCCCTCCGCCGACATCTGGGCCTTCGGCGTCCTCGCCCACACCGTCCTGACCGGCACTTTCCCGCTTCCCGGCGGCACCACTCAGGCCCGCTGCGACGCGGCCATCCGATACGCGCGCGGAAGCGAGGAGCTGCGGCTGTCCCCCGAACTCCCGGACGGCTGGCACGAGATCATCACTGGCTGCCTGGCCCGCACCCACGCCGAACGCATCGGCGCCGAAGCTCTGCTGCGGCAGGTGGAACAGGCGGCGGGTGCCGCACGCTCGGCCCGGCTGCCGAGACTGCGGCCCCGACGGTGGGTGCGGCCGGCCCTGGTCGCGGTGTCGGCCGTGATCGCGCTGGGCACGGCGACGACGGTGACGTACACCCTGCGGGAGGCGGGCCCGGCGTCCTCGGCTCCCCCCACGTGTGAGAAGCCCGCCGTGTACGAGGAGGACACCCACGGCCACGGCTACACCGCGGGCTGGAACGGCACCTGGGACTTCACCGTCAAGCAGGGTGACGGCGGCAGCCAGGTCCGCGAGCTGCAGTGCCTGCTGAGGTACCTGCACGGCATCACCGAAGTCGGCGAGGTGGACGGCGACTTCGGCCCCCTCACCCACGCGGCCGTCGTCACCTTCCAGAAGCGGGCGGGACTGGACGCGGACGGGATCGTCGAACTGAAGACGTGGCAGGCGTTGCGGAAGGCCGGGGAAGCCTGACAGACGGCTCCTGACCGGGTGCCGGCCCGGTCAGGAGCCGTCGACCTACTTGCCGGAGAGGGCCGCGCCGCGGAAGGCAGCGTCAGCTGCAGGTCCAGGTGTTGTAGCCGGCGGTTCGCCAGATGTCGTTGCGGTCCTTGAACATGTACTTGCCTTCGGTGCTGCGTATGACCGAGAAGTCGTAAAGCGCACCGTCGTACGTCAAGTAGAGCGTCCTGTATCTGTCTTCGCTCCCGCCCGTCACCTCGAGCTGGTTGTCGGCGCGTCCGAAGGTGGTGGAACCCACGATCCCGTCCACGTACTCCAAATCCCACCTGCCGTGGCCCTGCATCGACGAGGTCGCCAACTCGGTGTTGCGGCCGAATATTCCATCGATGTCCTCTTCGTCGAACGTGGTGCCATCGATTTCGGTCGCTCCTTCCGCCCAAAGGACCTTCTGCCACAGACATGTGGCGTTGGAGTGGTCGTAGTCGCCGCCGAACTTCAGAACGCCTTCGTCTCCCCAGTCTCCCTCGTACGCGTCGTAGCCACGAACGTAGCCATCGCCGGTGTTGGCGGCGGCCGGGGTGGCGCTGAGCGCCACGGAGGCGGCGGCCAGGGCACCCATCGTGGCCGCCGTGATCCGGGTTCGTGTCGAGCGGTTCCTCATCGGTCTTCTTCCCCTCCTGGTCATGCGGATACGGAGCCCTGACTGCCGTTGCGCGGCAGCTTGCGCCACCTCGTACACGGGGGTCAGGAGTCCTCGGGCTGCAGGACTCTGCTGAGCGCCGCCCGCTTCGCCTGCTGGAACCGGTCCAGTTCCTCCCTGGCCTCCGTGCGCACCGGTCTCTCCGCCTTCGCCTGAACGTCCGCGATGCGTTGATGTGCATGCGTTTCGAGCTGGCAGGTCAGATCGTCCCGCGCCAGGGCCAGTTCCCGATCTCCCACGGCCAGCACCCGGTCGTGATCACCGTCGGCCTCCGCCAGTTGGTCGAGGATCTCCTTACGGGGGTCCTCCAGCGTGGTGTAGGAGTACCCCAGGCCGCCCATGCACCTGGCCCAGTCCCCTTCCACGTCGTGGAAGCCGGGAGCGGCCAGGGTCCGCCGAACAGCGTCGTTGCTCAGGTCCTCGACCACGTAGCGCAGTTCGGACCATCCTTCGCCGTAGACCTCGTCCCGTGCGGCCTGGACACAGGAGTTGGGGGAGTAACTGATGCGTCGGCCACTGGGGAGTGAGATCTCCACGTGATCCTCCAGGCGGCCGAGCAGCGCCCCCTGCCACTCCTCCCGCTCTGCATCCGGAAGGGCGTCCAGCATGTCCTCGTTCGGATCGTTCGGCGGCCCCTCCAGTACTTCGCCGGTGAGTCCGTAGCCGTCACTCTTCGACCACTGCGGTGCCAGCAACGTATAGGGGTTGATGGCGGCTGCGCGTCGCGCATCACGAGCGGGGTCGCTCCGATATTCGTGCCCTCGTTCCCGCATGCATGCCTGGATCAGCGCCTCCTCGGATCCCCGCAGTGCTGTCCGCTCGTCTGCCGAGAAGTACATCGCGCCCGCCAGGGGCAGGGGCATGGAGACGTCGGGCTCCGTCGCGACCTCACGGCCGGGTGCGGCGCACCCGGCCGTGAGGAGCACAGCGGCAGCTGTCCACAGCAGTCGGCGCACGGCTCAGCAGACCCAGATGTTGGAGCCGACGCCGTCCTCGAACTTGGTGGTGCTGGTGTCCGAGACGACATAGCCCCGCAGGAAGCCCTGGGACTCGCCCCGGAACCAGGTGTTGGTGTACAGCACCACGTCGCAGGAATTGCCGTTGTTGTACAGCGACTTGGCGTTGTCGAACTTGGTGTACTGCCGCAGGTTGACGTTGTTGCCCCAGACCTGGCCGGGGGTGCCGCCCCCCTTGGTCTGCGAGTAGGCGCACAGCGCACCGGACTCGCAGTCGTCCCAACTGGCCTGCGCCGGGGTCGCCAGGATGCCGAGCCCCAGGCCGGCCAGCAGCGTGCCGCCCGCGGCGACGGCGGCAACCTTCGTCTTGAACCGGATCTTGCCCATAGCCGAGTTCCCCCTTTGTGGTTCTCACCGATACGTGCTGATCACGATCGGATCATTGACCGTGGTCAGACTAGGAGGCCTGAGGCTGAACAGGTCCCTATAACGTTCCAGGGTGCGCCAGGGGCTCGACGCATGGCGGCCGGTCAGTTCGTCGTTCAACGCTCGGGGCGCGGTCGTCGGCGCCGGGTGGAGGCTGTGATGTCGTGAAATCGCCCGTTCCGAGTGCGCGCGCATGGCTGCCGCGGCATGCGGGCATGTTCCCCTGCGGCAGGAGCGCCGTCGGCGCCGACCAGCCCGCGCCATTCGGGGGGTTGCCATGGGGGCAGCGGACACATCGATCTTCGCTCGGCAGAACGATCCCGAGCTGTTGCGCATCCTGAAGGCGGCCTCGGTGGCGCACCGCCGGGCCAAGAGACTGGCCTCGTCGCATGTGGCGCTCTCCGCGCTGCTGGCGGGTCTGGGAGTGGCCGGGGTCTTCGTGACCGTGCTGCAGACGCCGGTCACCCTGCTGGGTCTCCTGTGGGCCTTCGCCTACGCCACCGGGGCGCGGCTGTGGGGAGCACGGGAGATGCGCCGAGCGGCGCTCTTCCAGGAAATGTTCGACACACGGGTTTTCCGCCTTCCCTGGAACACCCTCCTCGCCGGCGGCGACGAGCCCCTGCCGCACGAGGTGAGCCGGGCCGCCCGCCGGTACACGGCACCGGAGTCGCTGCTGGAGGACTACTTCTACGAGGTCACCGAGCTTCCCCGGCCGCTCGACGTCCTCGCGTGCCAGATGCAGAGCCTGGGCTGGGGCGCCCGGATCCGCCGGCGCTACGCCGCCGCGGTGTCCGGCGGGCTGGTCCTGTGGAGCCTGGCGGGCATCGGGCTCGGCCTGGCGCGGTCGATGACGGTCACCGGCATGCTGCTCCACTGGTTCGTCCCCTCGCTGGGACTCCTGCTGCTGGGGGTGGACACCGCCGCGTCCCAGCGGGACACCGCCGGCGACCGTGAGCACGCGCACACGGTGCTGATGACCGAGGTGCGCGGGCATGCCGCCCGTGGAGGTCCCGAAGAGGAGGCGCCGGCGCTCCTGCAACTCGCCCGCCAGGTCCAGGACATCCTGCTGCTGACCCGGCTCCGCCAGGCCCGGGTGCCCGACTGGTTCTTCAAGCGGTTCCAGACGTCGGACCGGACCGACTTCGTGCGGGCGACGCGGGAATTCGACCGGCTGTCGGTCAACCCGTCGCCCTGACCACCGCACCCGACGGCGGTCTCCCGCACGGGAGCGCGCACCGGGCCGTCGAGCGCCGTACCGCACCACCGAGCCCTCTGTGGCGGTTTGGTGTGAATCGTCAGAATGTACCCCTCGGTTCGTGATGGTTCGGAGCCGGTCCGGCACGGGAGGCACGGGTCTCCCGGCCTTGCCGGGAGCCGGGCTATGCGGCCACGGTGACCTCCGTGACGGCGAACGGCCATCAGCTGACCGTGGGCCTGCGCGCGAGGGGCGAGGCGGACCTGCGCGAGGCGAGCACCATGTGCATCGAGGTACGGGGAGCGGACGGGACGTTCACGGTGCGTCCGTTCGCGCGGGAGACCGGGACGGCCCGGCCCGGCGCCTTCGACGGGACGCTGACCTTCCCGCTCCTCGTGTCGGGGAGATACGTCCTGACCTACTCATGCCAGGACGACTACTCGGACGTCGAACTGGGCACTGCGAGTGTGCCCCACGTCGGCGTCTCCCGCTACAGCGACGCGTATTTCGCCGTCGTCCTGTCCGCGAACCGCACGCCCGGCGGGCTGCAGCTGGTGTTCGCCTCCACCGGAAAACCGGACCTGCGGGATCCGGCGACGTCGTGCCTGAACCAGGGCGGCGCGGAAGAACACCCGGAGAACGCCCGTCTGGACCGCAGCGAGACGAGGATGTACCCCTTCCACTACTCCCGTGACGTGACGGAGGAGCGGGACGCCGGCCGTCCCGGTCAGCGCACCCTGCCGCGCGGCTTCAGCGGCGTTCCCGGCAGCGCGGGGGCCGGCAGCGGGTCACCGTCGTAGCCCCGCACCTCGCCGAAGCGTGTGCCGTGGGCCCAGTCGTCCCGGGCCTGTTCGATCTCTCCTTGGGACCGTCCGACGAAGTTCCACCACATGATCAGCTCCTCCTCGAAGGGTTCGCCGCCGAGGAGCATCAGGCCGGCGTCGGACTCGGCGCGCAGGGGGAGTTCGGTGCGGCCGCAGCCGAGGTAGAGGAGGGAGCCCGGGAGCACCGGGACGCCGTCGACGTGGACCTCGCCGGACATCGACAGGACGCCGTACTCGAAGTCGGGGACGAGGGGCAGTCGTACGTCCGTGCCCCGGGCGAGGGCGAGGTCGGCGCCCACGATCGGGGTGTACGTCGTTCCGGGGGAGCGGGAGCCGTCGA
Organism: Streptomyces sp. T028; assembly: GCF_048159505.1. Taxonomy (NCBI): domain Bacteria; kingdom Bacillati; phylum Actinomycetota; class Actinomycetes; order Kitasatosporales; family Streptomycetaceae; genus Streptomyces; species Streptomyces sp. T028. The sequence goes on along the minus strand of NZ_JBLRVZ010000030.1, from coordinate 136,997 downwards.
GTTCGCCGAGGACGAGGGTGGCCGTGAGGCCGGGGGCGGTGACCGTGGGCAGGTCGGCGTGGTGTTCGAAGCGGGGCTCGGTGTGGCGGTGGGCGTCGGGCAGGGCCACCCAGAGCTGGGCGCCGTGCAGGAAGCGGGCGTGGGACTTGGGGCTCTCCTCGGAGTGGCTGATCGCGCGGCCCGAGGTCATGAGCCCGAGTTCCCTGGGGCGGATGGTCTGGAGGCTGCCCGTCGAGTCGCGGTGCAGCACCTCGCCCTCGTGCAGCCAGCTGACGGTCTGCAAGCCCATGTGCGGGTGCGGCGGGACCTGCATACCGGGCTCGTCGGCGATGTCGTCGGGGCCGTAGTGGTCGACGAAGGCCCAGGCGCCGATCATGCGTCGGCCGAGGTTCGGCAGCAGTCGGCGCACCTCGGTCGACTCACCGAGCTTCACCCTGCGGGGGCTCAGCAGCTCACGGACGGGTTCGGCGACGACGAATCCACGCCCGCCGCACACGCTCGGCACGGGCGCACGGTCAAGGTTGCTCATGTGGTCAACCTACTGGCCGGCTGCCCCGGGCGTGCCGACCGGCCGCCCGTTCTTCAGTCGTTCAGCGTCGCCGCGAGTTCCTGGCCGGCCTCGACGATCTCGCTGTCCCGGTCGGCGAGGACGTCCTGGAGGAGGCCGCGCTGGGCGCGGACGGCGTGGCGGGCCTCGCGTTCCCACGCCACGCGGTTGTCGGGGTGGCGCGTCAGTTTGGGGTAGGCGGCGGCCGTGGTCTCCCACTGGCGGGCGTCGGCGATGCTCTTCAGCAGACGCAGTATCGCCACCCGGCAGGTGACCTGTGGGAGCCGTGCGAGTTCCCAGAGGAAGGGCACCGTGGCCGCGGTCGCCTGGTCCACCACGAAGCCGTACCGGCAGATCCGGCGGCGCAGTTGCCCGAGCGCGCTCCCGGCGGTCTCGGCGTCGCCGCGGGCGACGGTGGTGAGCAGGGCGGGGATGCCGGCGGCGGATCCGGTGGTGTCCTGGATCTCGGGCCAGGGCACGTGTCCCAGGTCCTTGAGGGGCGGCGGGGTGCTCTTCGTGGCTGTCATGTCGTTGAGGTGCGGGTCGGCAGCATGGCCCAGACGGTCTTGCCCACGGGGGAGCGGCGGGTCCAGCCCCAGTGCTCCGAGAGGGCTTCGACGATCTGCAGCCCGCGGCCGTGCTCCAGCAGGTCGTCGCCGGGGTGCGGGTAGAGGGGCGGGCTGTCGCTGGGGTCGGTGACGGCGCACATCAGATGCGCGCGGCGCAGGGTGAGTCTGAGACGTACGTCGAAGTGGTCCGTCGTCAGGTGCGGCAGGCCGTGCAGGACGGCGTTGGAGGCGAGTTCGGTGACGACGGTGAGCGCGTCGTCCGTGCGGTGGTCCAGGCACCAGCCGTCGAGGGTGCGGTGGGTGAAGTCCCGTGCCTCGGCGAACCCCTCCCGGCTGCCCTTGAGGTGCAGGCATGCGGTTCTGGACGAGTCGAGGACGGACTCGTGGTTCCGGAACTGCGCAGGTGATGACACGGGGCATCTCCCTGAGGCGAGGTCAGGACGGTTTGCCGGAAGTGCGCTTGACGGCACGGCTATTATCCACGCTGACGATGTCCTCGTGCAATTTCACGGGAAATTGCGCGTACGAAGCGAGGAGAGTTGCCGTGTCGTCAGGAACCGGATCGGTGTCGAACGGAGTGCGGGCGAGCTCGCTGGGCGTCCGCTGGATCAAGAGCAGTCACAGCAACGCGGAGGGCAACTGCGTCGAGGTCGCGGCGCTGGACGGGGGAGGTGTGGCGCTGCGCAACTCCCGGGACCCCGACGGACCGGCGCTGGTCTACACGCCGGCCGAGGTGGCGGCGTTCCTGGCGGGCGCGAAGGACGGGGAGTTCGACCACCTGCTGTGAGGGCGCCTGACGTGCGGGTCTCTGACGTGAGCGCGCCTGACGGACGCGTGCCGTCCGACGCGGCGCGCGGTTCAATTCCCGTGCTCCATACGGTCGTAGGCCGTCGGATGCGATACTGGGCTCTGTCGTCTGCCGGTCTGTGGGGAGTCACAGGATGTCTGCCGAGTCACCCCGAGTCTCCCGCCTCGAACCGTATCTGAACCGGGCGGAGCCCGCCCCGACCTTGCTGAAAATGCTGGTCGGGGTACAGCTCACGGGTATGCGGGAGGACGCCGGGCTCGCCCAGGACCAGGCCGCGCGTGCGGTGCGGTTCAGCCCGGCCAAGCTGTCGCGGATCGAGGCGGGCAAGGGACGCCGTCCTCCGACGGAGGGCGACGTCCGCGCGCTCCTGACGCTGTACGGCGCCGAGGAGCACGAGGCCTCGGTGCTGCTGGAGCTGCTGCGGCAGGCGGGGGAGCCGGGCTGGTGGCAGCGGTACGACAAACGGCTCATGCCCGAGTGGTTCGATCGGCTGGTCGGACTTCAGGAGGCGGCCACCACGATCCGTACGTTCGAGATCCAGTACGTACCGGGTCTGCTGCAGACCCCCGCGTACACCCGTGCCGTCGTGGAGCGCGGGCTGCCCCAGGCCTCGGCGCGAGAGGTGGAGCGCCGGGTGGAGCTGCGTACCCGGCGCAGTGAGCTGCTGCACCGCGCCGACGCCCCGCGGGTGTGGGCGATCCTCGACGAGTCGGTGCTGCTGCGCGTTCTCGGCAGCCGCGAGGTGATGCGGGAGCAGCTCGAGCACCTCCTGAAGCTGGCCCGGCTGCCCCATGTCACCGTGCAGGTCGTCCCGTTGGACGTCACGCACGCCTCCGCGCCAGCCATCCCCGTCACCTATCTGCGGTTCGGCGGCGCCGATCTGCCCGACATCGTCTATCTGGAGCAGATCAGGAGCGCCACCTTCCTGGAGGACCGGGACGAGACGGAGGAGTACCGGGTCGCCCTGGACCGGCTGGCCGACCAGGCGCTCCAGCCGCGCGAGTCCCTGAGCATGCTCGAAGGGACCATACGGCAGCGTTACGCCTGAGAGCCTGTGTCATATCCCCGGCCGGGCGCGCGACGCCTGGCACGCACGCTCGCCGCGTTGCCGAAACACCCACGTGGCTCCGCCACGAGGGTGCTCCGGCGCCTTGCGATCGCACGCACCAGACGCCGCGCGCTGATCCGGCCGGGGATATGACACAGGCTCTGACGGCCGGCGCTCGGGCGCCCGGGGCTCGGGCGGTTGATCAGCCCAGGCGTCCTGCGCCGCCGAACTCGATCCACTCCTGGGTGAGTTGACGGGGCGCGACCTCGGTGTCGGGCCGCCAGGTGGAGACCTCCACCAGTCCCGGTTCGAGGATCTCCAGCCCCTCGAACCACTCGGCGACGTCCTTCTCCTCGCGCACCCGGCCCCAGTGCCCCTGGGTGGCCTTGTCCATGAAGTCGGTGACGAACTCCCGCACCTTCGGGTCCGCGCTGACCAGCTGACACATCACCAGACAGCTTCCTGGGGCGAGGCGTTCGGCCACCCGGCGGACCACGGCGGACGGGCCGTCGCTCTCGCTGTCGGGGATGCAGTGGAAGACCGAGTTGAACAGCACGGCCACCGGCTGGGAGAAGTCGATCAGCCGCTTGGTGTCGGGGTGGGTGAAGATGGCCTCGGTCTCGCGCATGTCGGCGTGGATCACCGTGGTGCGCTCGTCCTGTTCCAGCAGGGCGCGGCCGTGCACGAGGACCATCGGGTCGTTGTCGACGTAGACGACACGGGCCGTCGGGTCGACGCGCTGGGCGACCTGGTGGACGTTGTCCTGGGTGGGCAGGCCGGAGCCGTGGTCCAGGAACTGCCGGATGCCGTACTCCTGCGTCAGGGTCTTCACGACCCGCTGCAGGAAGCGGCGGTTGTTCAGCGCGAGGGCGCGGGTGCTCGGGACGACCTTGTCGAGCTCCGCGCAGGCGGCCCGGTCGGCCGCGTAGTTGTCCTTGCCGCCGAGATAGTGGTCGTACATGCGTGCGGCTGTCGGTACCGCGGCGTCGATCTCCGTGGACAGAGGCTTTCCGGACTGCATGTCTTCCCCCTGGGGCCCAGCCGTGGCCGCGTCGTCGCGGTCGGTAACACATCCTAGGGAAACGGGAATTGGCGCCGCCACCCCTTGATCGACGGATCGCCCGAAGGGGGTGGCGTACAGGGTTGACTTGGACTGTTGGTCCAAGGGTTGGACGTATGGTCTAATCGAGCTCATGGAGTCCAGGGAAACGGAGCGGGACGCGATCCTGCGGGCGCTTGTCCCCGTCGTGGACGGGATCGCGGCCACGTTCGGGCCGGTGTGCGAGGCCGTCCTGCACGACTACCGGCGGCCGGAGGAGTCCGTGGTCGCCGTCGCCGGAACGGTGACCGGGCGGACGGTCGGCGGGGCGATGAGCGAGATCGGCCTGCGCGTTCTGGCCCAAGGCGACGAGGCCCACGACGAGTTGAACTACGTCACCCGCACCGGCACCGGCAGACTGGTGAAGTCGTCCACGATGGTGCTGCGCGACTCCACCGGCGCGGTGTTCGGCGCCCTGTGCGTCAACGTGGACGTCACCGAGGTCGACCGCGTCCAGGGCCTGCTGGCGGCCCTCGCCGGCACCGCCGCGGGACCGTCCCAGGCCCCGGTGACCACCTTCGGCGACGACATCGACTCCGTAGTCGACGCCCTGCTCGACGATCACCTGCGGCGCCAGGACCAGACCTGGTCCGGCCTCGACCGGCCCAGGCGCCTCGCCCTCTTCCGCGGCCTGGACGAACGCGGGGTCTTCGCCGTACGCCGGGCCGTCGAACAGGTCGCCTCGCGCCTCGGCATCTCCCGCGCCTCCGCCTACAACTACCTGTCGCAGGCGAGGGCCACGACCACCGACTCTCCCGAGGGAGCCCGCCCGTGACCACCGCACCCCCGCCGATCACCCTCGACGACGTCCGTGACGCGGCCGTCCGGCTGAAGGGGGTCGCCCATCGCACCCCCGTGCTGCGCTCCCGCACCCTGGACGAGGCCGTCGGTGCCGAGGTGTTCTTGAAGTGCGAGAACTTCCAGCGGGTCGGCGCCTTCAAGTTCCGGGGCGCCTACAACGCGGCCTCCCGGCTGACCCCCGAACAGCTCGCCAGGGGCATCGCCGCCTACTCCTCCGGCAACCACGCCCAGGCCGTCGCCCTGGCCGCCCGGGAACTGGGCACCAGTGCGGTGATCGTGATGCCCGAGGACGCCCCGCGCTCCAAGCGGGCGGCCACGGAGGGCTACGGCGCCGAGATCGTGACGTACGACCGCTACACCGACGACCGGGAGGCCGTCGCGCAGGCCCTGGCCGCCGAGCGGGGCCTGGTCCTGATCCCGCCCTACGACCATCCGCACGTCATGGCAGGCCAGGGCACCGCGGCGCTCGAACTCCTCGAAGAGGTAGGGGAGTTGGACTCCCTCCTCGTTCCGGTCGGCGGCGGCGGGCTGATCGCCGGCAGCGCCACCGCAGCGAAGGGGCTGCGGCCCGGCATCCGGATCGTCGGCGTCGAACCCGAGGCCGGGGACGACACCAGGCGGTCCCTGGAGGCCGGCCGGCGCATCGAGATCCCGGTGCCGCGCACCATCGCCGACGGCCAGGCCCTGTCCACGCCCGGTGAGCTGACCTTCTCGGTGAACCGGCGCCTGGTCGACGGGATCGCGCTCGTCTCCGACGACGAGATCCGTGCCGCCATGCGATTCGCCTTCGAGCGCCTCAAGATCGTCGTGGAGCCGAGCGGGGCCACCCCGCTGGCCGCCCTGCTCGCGGGCCGGGCCGGTGCCCCGGGCCGCCGTGTCGGGGTGATCGTCTCCGGCGGCAACATCGACACCGGCCGCTTCGCCGAGCTGTGCGCGGGCGGTGCCTGACGCCCGGTGCCTGAGCCCGGTCCCCCGAATGGCGCCTCCCGATGGCGAGGCGGACGATGGAGGTGTGGGGTGCGGCCCCCACCGGTGACGTCCAGGGCCGCCGGGGAGACCGGCCCCGGCCGTGATACGGCACGGCCGGAAGGAGGACGCCATGCTCGAAGTGAAGACACTCGACAAGCCGGACGAGCGGCGCGACTTTCCCCGAGGGCACCTCGAGGCCGTTCACATGACCGGGCTCGACTTCGCGATGGCGACGTTCGAGCCCGGCTGGCGCTGGACGGAGTCGGTGGCACCCATAGCGGGCACCGAGAGCTGCCAGATCCACCACAACGGCTATGTGGTCAGCGGACGCATGCACGTCACCATGGACGAGGGCGGCGAGACCGAGGTGGGTCCCGGCGACGTCTTCGTGGTCTCGCCCGGGCACGACGCCTGGGTCGTGGGTGACGAGCAGTGCGTGGTCTACGACTTCGCGGGATCGATGGCGAAGGAATACGCCAAGGCCAAGGAGTAGGACACCAGGAGCAAAGGGCGAAGGGCGGCGGAGCGCGGCTCAGACCGGAAGCAACCGCCCCACCAACACGCCGAGTTGGTGAGCGTTGCGGCACTCGTGCATCGCGACCAGCTCGGCGTATTCGGGCGCGGCCGAGTCACCCGAGCCCCAGAGGGACCGTGGCTCCGGGTTCAACCAGTACAGACGGCGGGCCCCTTCGGAGATCTCCCGGAGCGCCGCCAGGTTCGGGTCGCTCATGTTCGTCCGCGCGTCCCCCAGCACGAACACCGTCGTCCGCGGGCCCACGGCGGCGCGGTACCGTTCCGCGAACTCGCCCAGCGCGACACCGTAGTCGCTGCTGCCGTGATAGCCCGTCAGGCGTGCCTCGGCCCGGATACGGGCGCCCAGCCCCTCCGGGTCGGCCCGGCCACGCTCCAGCAGGCCCGTGACCTCGTCGATCCGGTTGACGAAGGCGAACACCCGCACCTTGCTGAACTGGTCGTGCAGCGCCTGCACCAGCAGCATCGTGAAGTCGGAGAAGCCGGACACCGAGCCCGACACATCGCACAGCAGCACCAGTTCGGGGCGCGCCGGCCGCCGACGGCGCAGCACGGGCCGCATCGGCACCCCGCCCGTGGACAGCGAGCCGCGCAGGGTGCGGCGCAGGTCGATCGTGCCGCGCGCGGCACGGCGGCGGCGCGCGGCCAGCCGGGTGGCGAGCTTGCGCGCCAACGGCTGGACCGTCCGCCGCAGTTCGGCCAGCCGGTCCCGCCCCGCGTACAGGAAGTCCACCCGGTCCGCGGTGGGCGCCACAGCCCGCCGCGCGATCCGGTCCCGCCCCCGCCGCTCCGCGACCCGGCGCCGCGCCTCGGCCGCCACCAGAGTGCGGAACTCCTCGATGCGCCGCCGGATCTCGTCCTCCAGCAGCCGCCCGGCGAAACCGGACCCACCGCCCTGCCGCCGCAGCTCGTCCCGGACGCGTGCCAACAGCGTCTGCGGACGCAGCCGGTCGAGGGTCTGGTGCGACGACCAGCCGTCCGCCCCCGGTGAACTCCCGTACCCGCCCAGCCCGTCGACCGCCTCGATCGCCAACTGGCCCAGCAGAGCCCGGTCGTTCGCGGCCAGGGCGTCGGCTAGCCGGTCGCGCAGGGAATCCCGGTCGCCGGACTCGCCCGCGGGTGCGCCGACGCCGTAGGGGAAGTACAGGTCGAAGACGGTGTCGAACAGCCGCCGTTGGTCCGGTGTGTGCAGGAGCGTCGCGGCGAGCCCCTCGCGCAGCAGTCCCCGGTCCGCGAACCCGAGCACCGCCACCGCCTCGGCCGCGTCCACGGTCTCGCCGGTGCCGACGCGGACGCCGTGGGCGCGCAGCGCGGCCACCAACCCGGTCAGCCGCTCGGCGGTGTCGCCGCTCACACGGCGTCCAGGTCGAGCTTGGCCCCGGCCTTCAGGACGTCGTCCTGGTGCTTGAGGATCACGCCCAGACTGTCGCGTACGACGGTCTCGTCCAGGGTGGTGGCGCCCAGCGCGAGCAGGGTGCGCGCCCAGTCGATGGTCTCGGCGACCGACGGCACCTTGCGCAGGTCCATCGCCCGCAGCGCGGCCACCACCCGGACCACGGACTCGGCCAGCGCCGCGTCCAGGCCGGGTACCTTCAGCCGGACGATCCGCCGTTCCAGCTCCTCGTCGGGGAAGCCGAGGTGCAGGAACAGGCAGCGGCGGCGCAGCGCCTCCGACAGCTCGCGGGTGGCGTTGGAGGTGAGGACGACGAACGGGCGGCGGGTCGCGGTGATCGTGCCCAGCTCAGGGACCGTGACCTGGAAGTCGCTGAGCACCTCCAGGAGCAGCCCCTCCACCTCCACGTCCGCCTTGTCGGTCTCGTCGATCAGCAGCACCGTCGGCTCGTCGCCGCGGATCGCCGTCAGCAGCGGGCGCGGGAGCAGGAACTCCTCGCTGAAGATGTCCGTGCGGGCCTCGTCCCAGGTCTCGTCGCGGCCGGCGCTGATGCGCAGCAACTGCTTGGCGTGGTTCCACTCGTACAGCGCCCGGGACTCGTCCACGCCCTCGTAGCACTGCAGCCGCACCAGGCGGGCTCCGGCCACCTGGGCCACGGCCTTGGCGAGTTCGGTCTTGCCGACCCCGGCCGGGCCCTCCACGAGCAGCGGCTTGCCGAGCCGGTCCGCGAGGAACACGGTCGTGGCGACCGCGGGGGAGGCCAGATAGCCGGTCTCGGCGAGACGGGCGGAGACGTCGTCGACGGACGTGAACAACGGGGCCTCCGGGGGGTCGGTCGTGGGCTGGGCAGGTCCGATTGCATATCTAAGCGCTTGTTCAGCGCTCTTGTCGATGTTGGTTGTCAGGCGATGCTGGTTGTCAGTGGTTGCGGTTACGTTGCGTTCATGGGCATCTATCTCGTGAGTCTGAGTTCGCAGGACTGGTCCGTGGCGGGGGAGGACGGCCACGGGGACATCGCCTCGGCGCTGGAGGCGGAGCTGAGGCGGCGCGGCCTGCCGCCGTACGAGGCGAAGGGAGGCCCAGGGGCGCCGGACTGGTTCGAGGAGAAGATGAGCCCCTCGATGGACGGCTTCGACGCGATGTGCCGGGAGCGGCTGACCCCCGACGAGCGGCACACCCTCCTCGGCTGGACGGTCCTGGTCCCGTTCCCGCTGGAGGAGGGCATCCTGCTGCCCGTGGGAGGCCCGTACACGGACGAGACGCTGGTCGTCGGCGCACCGTACGTCCTGGCCCTCGCCGAGCGGCTCGCCCACGCCCTCGGTCTGCCGCTCGACCTGATACCGGCCACCTTCCGCGCACTCGAACTGACCGCATGGTTCCTGGACGGCGAGGCCGAGAAGGCCGCGGCGGCCCGGCCGGGACCGTGGGCCGACGACCTCTCCACCGCCTTCTACACGGCCGTGTACCTGCGCGCCGCCCAGTACTCACTGCGGTACGGCTGCGCGATGACCTACTCCTGAGCGGGTTCCACCAGGACGGCCGTCAGCCGCTCCGCTGATCCGGGTCCACCAGGAACACCGTCAGCCACTCCGCGTCCGCCGCGTGATACCCCAGCCCGACCAGCGCCTCCGAGGCCGCCCGCATGTGCTCGGCGCCGTAGACCACGGCGACCGTGAAGGGCCCGGTGCGGCTGGTGTACGCCTCGTCGAACCGGGTGAGCGCGCGCACGAGCAGCCGGTCGCGGCGGCGCATCACCAGGTCGTCGAGGCCGGGCATGCTGTCCGCGAGCGACTGCTCGGTGTCGCTCATCAGGTCCTCGGTGGCCATGTGCCGCGCCAGATAGCGGCGGGTGCCGAACATCCGCATGCCCGCGGTCATCGCCGGCATCAGCGTGGCGATCAGCAGGCGCTCGCGCAGCGGCAGCCGCCGGAAGCCGGACTCGAACTCCCCGCCCGACATGTCCGGGCACACCACCGGCACCCCGAGCGCGCGGTAGTCGATGTCCTGGACGACCAGCCCCAGCCGCTCGCTGTGCTCCAGCTGCTCGTACGACGCGACCAGGGCCTCCGCGCCGGGGGAGCGTGTCTCCCGGCCGACGCCCTCGGCGAGCACCAGGTCGCAGCGGCGCAGCCGGTCCGCCACCTCCTGGTAGAAGGCCGGCTCACCGATGTGGATCATCGGGAAGAGCAGGAAGGACAGGCCCGTTCCCGGCCTGGTGAACCGGATGACGGCGGAGCGCACCCCGGCCAGGCCGGTCACCTCGATGAACTGCATGGGAGCCCCCTGGGTCCGCGCACGGCACCAGGCCCATACCCGCGTGGGGCCCCGCTCAGCCGACCAGGATCACCTCCAGGGTGCGCGGACCGTGCACCCCCTCCACCCGGTCCAGCTCGATGTCACTGGTCGCCGAGGGGCCGGAGATCCAGGTCAACGGGCGGGCGGGGTCCAGTCGTTCGAGGGCCTGCGGCACGGACGACACCACCTGGTCCGGCACCCGCACCACGCACACATGGTGGTCGGGGACGAGGGTGATCCGGCGCCGTCCCTGATCGGGGGAGCCGTCCAGCACGATCGTCCCGGTCTCGGCGATCGCCACCGCGCACGCCGTGACCACACTGTCGACCCGGTCCAGCTCGTAGGCGGTGCTCGCGGCGGTGTCCTCGACCCGGTCGGCTTCGGTCGCCGCCAGCCATCCCGCGTCCAGCCCCGGCGGCACGAGAACCGACTTGGCCCCGCGCTCGGCCAGCAACCGGCCGATTACGGACGGCAGTTCGTCCTCGGAGCAGCGGTGCACCAGCGCCCGGTAGTCCGCCAGGTTCTCCGCCAGCAGCTCCACCGTCGCCTCCGCGCCGAGGTCTGTGTGCGTGTGCAGATAGCCGCGTTCGATCGGTGTGTCGTCCTGCGGCGCGTCGGCGAGCGCGCGTCGCACCCGCCCCAGGATCCGTTCCCTGCTGCTCACTTGGCCCCGTCCTTCCCGCCGTTCGTCCGCTGCCACCAGTCGCGGAAGGGTTCCGCCGGTACGGCCGGCAGGTCCCGGCTGGCGCTCCACGCCTTGCCCGGTCCAGGGAGCGTACGAGGGTGCAGCCGGCGTGTCCGGGAGGCGAGCCGCTGCCCGGTGCGCAGGGCTGCGGGGTGGGCGAACGCCCAGCGCGCCGCGCGCATGGCCGCCCGCTCGGCGGCGTGACCCTTGGCGGGCTTGAGCACCACCTTGTTGCCCTCCCGGACCACCGGCCCGCCCTCGACGACCCGCTCGCGCAGATGCACCAGCACCTCGGGGATGTCGATGGCGACCGGGCACACCTCGTAGCAGGCGCCGCACAGCGACGAGGCGTACGGCAGTGAGGCGTCGATCTCGCTCTGTGTGCCCCTCAGTTGGGGACTGAGGATGGCGCCGATCGGGCCCGGGTAGACCGAGCCGTAGGCGTGCCCGCCGGCCCGTTCGTAGACCGGGCAGACGTTGAGGCAGGCCGAGCAGCGGATGCAGCGCAGGGCCTGGCGGCCGACCTCGTCGGCGAGGGTGTCGGTGCGGCCGTTGTCGAGCAGGACGAGGTGGAAGTGCTGCGGGCCGTCGCCGTCCGTGGTCCCCGTCCACATGGACGTGTAGGGGTTCATGCGCTCGGCGGTCGAGGAGCGCGGCAGGGTCTGCAGGAACACCTCCAGGTCCCGCCAGGTCGGCACGATCTTCTCGATCCCGACCACCGAGATCAGCGTCTCGGGCAGGGTCAGGCACATCCGCCCGTTGCCCTCGGACTCCACGACCACCAGGGTGCCTGTCTCGGCGACCATGAAGTTCGCGCCGGAGACACCGACCTTGGCCCGCAGGAACTTCTCCCGCAGATGCAGCCGGGCCGCCTCGGCGAGTTCGGCGGGCGTGTCGGTGAGCCCCTCGGGCGCCGCGCGCCCCCACTCGCCCATCTCCCTGCGGAAGATGTCCCGGATCTCACCCCGGTTGCGGTGGATCGCCGGGACGAGGATGTGCGAGGGCCGGTCCCTGCCCAACTGCACGATCAGCTCGGCGAGATCGGTCTCGTAGGCGTGGATGCCCTCGGCCTCGAGGGCTTCGTTGAGCCCGATCTCCTGGGTGGCCATGGACTTGACCTTGACGACCTCCGACTCACCGGTCGCCTTCACCAGATCGGCCACGATCCGGTTGGCCTCCTCGGCGTCGGCCGCCCAGTGCACGGTCCCGCCCGCCGCCGTGACCGACTCCTCCAACTGCACCAGATAGCGGTCGAGATGACGGAGCGTATGGTCCTTGATCCGCTTGCCGGCCTCCCGCAGCTCGGCCCAGTCGGACACCTCGGCGACCGCCTTGGCCCGCTTGGCGCGGATGGTGTGGGTGGCGTGCCGCAGATTCCCTCGCAGGGTCCGGTCTCCGACGGCCTCCCGAGCCGCCTCGGGGAAGGCCGGCATGCCCAGATACGTGCCGCTCATACGGCCGGCTCCTCCTCCGTGCTCGCCAGGATCTCCGCGAGGTGCACCGGCCGCAGACCCGCCTTCAGCCGGGTCATGGTCCCGCCGATGTGCATCAGACAGGAGTTGTCGGCCGCGCACAGCACCTCCGCCCCGGTCGACTCGGCGCGTCGCACCTTGTCCGCGCCCATCGCCGCCGAGACGTCGGAGTTCTTCAGGGCGAACGTGCCGCCGAACCCGCAGCACTCCTCCGCCCCCGGCAGCTCCACCAACTCCAGCCCCCTGACGGCCTCCAGCAGCCGCCGGGGCCGGTCCCCGAGCCCGAGCCCGCGCAGCCCGTGACAGGTCGGGTGGTAGGTCACCGTGTGCGGGTAGTACGCGCCGACGTCCGTCACCCCGAGCACATCCACCAGGAACTCGGTCAGCTCATACGTCTTCGGCACCACCGGTGCCAGATGCGTGGCCAGCCCACCCCCGCGCCCCTCCGCCCTCGCCCGCTCACCCATCCGCGGATACAGCTCCCGCACCATCGCCCCGCACGACCCCGAGGGCGTCACGATCGCCTCGTACTCCCCGAAGACATCGGAGAAATGCCGGGCCAGCGGCTCGGCCTCATGGCGGTAGCCGGTGTTGTAGTGGGCCTGGCCGCAGCAGGTCTGCGCCATCGGGAAGTCGACCTCGACACCCAGCCTGGTCAGCAGTTTCACCACGGCGCGGCCGGTGTCCGGATAGAGCGTGTCGTTGACACAGGTCAGGAACAGTGCGACACGCATCGCGGCTCCTTGGGATTGATCATCGGATGAGTGCTGGGGGCACCACCCACACGCGTTCAGCGTAGTGGGGGAGGTGGTCCGGCAAAGGGCCCGGGGGAGACCCCGGCTCACCGCGTGGCGAGCCGGGCCTGTGCCTCGCGCCAGCGCTCGGTGCCGCCCTGCGGCTCGTAGCGCGTCAGAGGCTGGGTACGGGCGAGCAGGCGCCGCATGTCGGCACGGTCGCCGACCAGCCCGTGCGCCCGCGCCTGCACCAGCACGTTGCCGAGCGCGGCCGCTTCCGTCGGCCCGGCCACCACCGGCAGCCCGCAGGCGTCGGCGGTGAGCTGGCACAGCAGCGCGTTGCGGGTGCCGCCGCCGACGATGTGCACGACGTCGACGGGATGCCCGGCGAGCCGCTGGGCGTCCTCGATCGCCCGTCGATGGGCGAGGGCGAGCGAGTCGAGGATGCAGCGCGTGATCTCCCCGCGCGTCCCGGGAACCGGCTGCCCGGTGACCCGGCACGCCTCGGCGATCCGCTCCGGCATCCGTCCGGGCGCCAGGAAGCCGGCGTCTCCCGCGTCCACGACGGACCGCAGCGCGGGCGCGGCGGCCGCCTCCCGCAGCAGCACCCCCAGATCGGGGTCCCCCCAGGCCCGTACGCACTCCTGGAGCAGCCACAGCCCCATGATGTTGCGCAGATACCGGACCGTGCCGTCCAGCCCCAGCTCGTTGGTGAAGTTGGCGACCCGGCTCTCCTCCGTCAGCACAGGCGCCTCCAGCTCCAGCCCGGCCAGGGACCAGGTGCCGGTGCAGATGTAGGCGAACCGTTCCCCGGTCGCCGGCACGGCCGCCACCGCGGAGGCGGTGTCGTGCGACCCGACGGCGGTCACCGGCACAGGACCGGTCAGCCCGGTCTCCTCCAGCACCTCGGCCCGCAGCACCCCGGCCGGATCGCCGGGCTGCCGCAGCGGCGCGAACAACCCGAGGTCGATCCCCAGCCGCGCGGCGAGATCGTACGACCACGCCCGCGTCCGGGGATCGATCAACTGAGTGGTGGAGGCGTTGGTCAGCTCAGTGCCCTGCTCCCCGGTCAGCCAGTACGCCAGCAGATCGGGAACGAGCAACAACCGCTCGGCATAAGCGAATTGACGTGTCTCACGAGCCGCGACGAGCTGATACAGGGTGTTGAAGGGCGCGTACTGGATGCCGGTCGCGGCATACAGCTCCCCGGCCGGGACGCTCGCCCACACCTTCTCCGCGACCCCGTCGGTCCGGGCGTCCCGGTAGTGCACCGGATTCCCGAGCAGGGCCCCGTCGCCGTCCAGCAGCCCGTAGTCCACGGCCCAGCTGTCGATCCCGACGGAGTCGACCTGCCCGGCGGCCCTGAGTCCGTCGAGCACCCCGGCGTACAGGGACAGCACGTCCCACCGCAGCCCCTCCGGAACCCGCACGGGACGGTTGGCGAACCGATGTGCCTCCGTCAGCTCCAGCGAGTCCGGCCCGACGCGGCCGACCATGACCCGTCCGCTGGACGCGCCGAGGTCGACCGCGGCGTACGACCGCACGCCGGTCACCGGAGGAACGCGGCCGCCACACCCGCGTCGACGGGCACATGCAGCCCGGTGGTGTGGGTCAGCTCCCCGCCCGTCAGCGCGAACACCGCGTTCGCGACATGCTCGGGCAGCACCTCCCGCTTGAGGATGGTCCGCTGCGCGTAGAACTCGCCCAGCTTCTCCTCCTCGATGCCGTACGTGGCGGCCCGCTGGGCCCCCCATCCGCCGGCGAAGATCCCCGACCCCCGTACCACCCCGTCGGGGTTGACACCGTTGACACGGATCCCGTGCTCGCCCAGCTCGGCGGCGAGCAGCCGCACCTGGTGGGCCTGGTCGGCCTTGGTGGCGGAGTAGGCGATGTTGTTCGGCCCGGCGAACACGGCGTTCTTCGAGGCGATGTAGACGATGTCCCCGCCCAGCCCCTGCGCGATCATCACCCGGGCCGCTTCCCGCGACACCAGGAACGACCCCCGCGCCATGATGTCGTGCTGCAGGTCCCAGTCCTTCGCCGAGGTCTCCAGCAGCGGCTTGGAGATGGAGATGCCGGCGTTGTTGACGACGAGATCGACACCGCCGAAGGCGAGCGCGGCGGCCTTGAAGGCACCGGCGATCTGCTCCTCGGAGGTCACGTCGACGGTCACGGCGACGGCCTTGTCGGCCCCGCCGAGCTCCTCCGCCACCTGAGCGGCGTTCTCCCCATTCAGATCGGCGACGACGACACACGCCCCCTCGGCGACCAGCCGACGCGCGATGGCCTTCCCGATCCCGCTGCCGGCGCCCGTCACCAGCGCCACCCGCGTGGCCAGCGCCTTCGGCTTCGGCATCCGCTGCAGCTTGGCCTCCTCCAGCGCCCAGTACTCGATACGGAATTTCTCCCGCTCCTCGATCGGCGCATACGACGACACCGCCTCGGCGCCCCGCATCACGTTGATCGCGTTGACGTAGAACTCGCCGGCGACCCGGGCGGTCTGCTTGTCCTTGCCGAAGGAGAACATGCCCACGCCCGGCACCAGCACGATCGCCGGGTCCGCGCCACGCATCGCGGGGGAGTCGGCCTCGGCGTGCCGCTGGTAGTAGGCGGCGTACTCCTCCCGGTACGCGGCGTGCAGCTCCTTCAGCCGCGCGACGGCCTCCTCCAGCGGAGCGGTGGGCGGCAGGTCGAGCACAAGCGGCCGCACCTTGGTCCGCAGGAAGTGGTCCGGACAGGACGTCCCCAGCGCGGCGAGCCGAGGGTGCTCGGCCCGCGCCACAAAGTCGAGCACGGTCTCGGAGTCGGTGAAGTGCCCGACCTGCGGCCGGTCCTGCGAGGCGATCGCCCGCACATACGGCGCGAGCGCGGCGGCCCGTTCCCGGCGCTCACCCTCGGCCAGCGCCTCGTACCCCGCGATGACGGGCCCGAAGGGCTCGGCCTTCCCCCGCTCGGCCAGGAAGGCCTCGGCGGTCCGGATGATGTGCAGCGAGTTGCGCTCGCACTCCTCGGCACTGTCACCCCAGGCGGTGATCCCGTGCCCGCCCAGGATCACCCCGATGGCCTGCGGGTTGGCGGCCTTGATCGCGGCGATGTCCAGCCCCAGCTGGAACCCGGGCCGCCGCCACGGCACCCACGCCACACTGTCCCCGAAACACTCGGCGGTCAGCTTCTCCCCGTCGGCGGCGCAGGCGAGCGCGATCCCCGAGTCCGGATGCAGATGATCCACATGGGCGGCGTCGACGAGCCCGTGCATGGCGGTGTCGATCGACGGCGCCGCCCCACCCTTCCCATGGAGGCAGTAGTCGAAAGCGGCGACCATCTCGTCCTCGCGCTCGACCCCCGGGTAGACATCGACGAGTCCCCGCAGCCGGTCCAGCCGGAGCACGGCGAGCCCGGCCTCGGTGAGCGTGCCGAGGTCGCCCCCCGACCCCTTCACCCACATCAGCTCGACGTCCCCACCGGTGACGGGGTCGGTGTCGGTGCCCTTGGCGGACGCGTTGCCGCCGGCGTAGTTCGTATTACGGGGATCGGAGCCAAGCCGATGAGACCGGCCAAGCAGAGCGGCGGCTTCGGGATGGGTGGACATGGAGATTCCTTAACTTTTCCAGTAGAGGCGAGCGGACTTCTTTTCAGGGGCGCGGGGAACTGCGCGACCAGCCACATCCGGCCCGCACCCCGCAACGAAACAGCTCAACGCGGACGCTTACGCGCCCCAGCCGGCCTGCTGCCCACCAACACGCTCAGCGACAACCTTCTCGGCCCACCCGGACCGCCGATACGCGGCAATCGGGTCGGGGTCCAGCCCCATCTCCCCCCGCACCTCACGCAGCAGCGGCCGTACATCCGTGTTGTACGCATCCATCAAGACGGCGTTGGCTTCCAGCACATCCCCAGCCACCTGCGCAGCAGCCAACGCGTCCCGGTCGACCAGCAGCGCCTTCGCCGTCGCCTCCTGCACGTTCATCACGGAACGGACGATCGCCGGAATCTTCGCCTCGATGTTGTGGCACTGATCCAGCATGAACGCGACCTCGGAGGTGAACCCGCCCCCACGCACGACCTCGTACATGATCCGGAACAGCTGGAACGGATCGGCGGCCCCCACCATCAGATCGTCGTCCGCGTAGAACCGCGAGTTGAAGTCGAACCCGCCGAGCTTCCCCTCCCGCAGCAGCGTGGCGACGATGAACTCGATGTTGGTCCCCGGCGCGTGGTGCCCCGTGTCGACCACGACCTGCGCCTTGGGCCCCAGCTTCAGACAGTGCGCATAGGCGGTGCCCCAGTCCGGGACGTCGGTCGTGTAGAACGCCGGCTCGAAGAACTTGTACTCCAGCAGCATCCGCTGCCCCTCGCCGAGCCGCTCGTACACCTCGGCCAGCGCCTCCGCCAGCCGGTCCTGCCGCGCCCGTACGTCGTCCTGGCCGGGATAGTTCGTCCCGTCCGCGAACCACAGCTTGAGATCCCCGGACCCCGTCGCGTCCATGATGTCGACGCACTCCAGCAGATGATCGACGGCCTTGCGCCGCACCGCCGCGTCCGGGTGACAGACGCTGCCCAGCTTGTAGTCGTCGTCCTGGAAGGTGTTGGAGTTGATCGTCCCCAGCTTCACCCCCCGATCCTCGGCGTGCTTCGCCAGCGCCGCGTAGTCCTCCACCTTGTCCCAGGGGATGTGCAGCGCCACGGTCGGGGCCACGCCGGTGACCGCGTGCACCTGCGCCGCGTCGTCCAGCTTCTCCTGCGGGGTGCGCGGAACCCCCGCTTGCGCGAACACCTTGAAACGGGTCCCCGAGTTCCCGTACGCCCACGACGGCGTCTCGACGGCCTGGGTCTTCAGCGCGGCCTTCACCGCGGCGAGGTCGGTCACTTCGGGCTCCTGTGACATCGGTCCGGGACAGGGCCCGGATGAAACGATTCAGAACGGGAAGCTATGAGGCCGCGGAGGGAGTGTCAACCCTTTCAACCTCGCCCTCTTTTCGTGACCGCCGCGTGACCTTCGGCTATCGAAAACTTTTCGAGACGGACCCATTGACGTGACATGCCCGGCGTGCCTAACGTCCCGGCAATCCAGTTGAAACCTTTCACGACGCCGTGGCGGGCCCCAGGGGCACCGCCGCGGACGTTCGTCGAGGAGCCACCCATGACCCACCCGTCCGACACGGGACCGGCCCCGGTGCTGGCGCTCAGGGACGTCGCCAAGTCCTTCGGCGCCGTACGCGCCCTGCGGGGCGTCTCCCTGGAGCTGTTCCCCGGCGAGGTGCACGCCCTCGCCGGGGAGAACGGCGCGGGCAAGTCGACCCTGATCAAGACCCTCGCGGGGGTGCACCGGCCGGACACCGGCCGGGTGCTGCTCGACGGCGAGCCCGTCGTCTTCCACGGTCCCGGCGACGCCCGTGACGCGGGCATCGCCGTGATCTACCAGGAACCCACGCTCTTCCCCGATCTTTCGATCGCCGAGAACATCTTCATGGGCCGCCAGCCACGGCGTGCCCTCGGCCGGATCGACCACAAGGCCACCCATGCGGCGACCGCCGCCCTGATGGCACGGCTCGGCGTCGACCTCGACCCCGACCGTCCGGCCCGTGGACTGTCCATCGCCGACCAGCAGATCGTGGAGATCGCCAAGGCGCTCTCCTTCGACGCCCGGGTCCTGATCATGGACGAGCCGACCGCCGCCCTCACCGGCAGCGAGGTCGCCCGCCTCTTCGGAGTCGTGCGCACCCTGCGCGAACAGGGCGCGGCCGTGCTCTTCATCTCCCACCGGCTGGAGGAGATCTTCGAGATCTGCCAGCGGGTGACGACCCTGCGCGACGGCGCCTGGATCGCCAGCGAGCCCCTCGCCGGCATGACCGAGGACGACCTGGTCCGCCGTATGGTCGGCCGCGACCTCGACGAGCTCTACCCCAAGCAGGACGTCACGCCGGGCGAGGTCGCCCTCAGCGTCCACCGGCTGACCCGGGAGGGCGTCTTCACCGACGTCTCCTTCGAGGTACGGCGCGGCGAGATCGTCGGCCTGGCCGGACTGGTCGGCGCCGGACGCACCGAAGTCGCCCGCGCCGTGTTCGGCATCGACCGCTGGGACGCCGGAGACGTCACCGTCGACGGCAAGGCACTGATCAACGGCGCCCCCTCCACCGCGATGGCCGCGGGCCTCGCCCTGGTCCCGGAGGACCGGCGCGCCCAGGGCCTGGTGATGGACATGTCCATCGAGCGCAACATCGGCCTCACCGGCCTCCGTACGACCGTGAAGGCGGGTCTGATGGACCGGGGCGCCGAGCGCAGCCGGTCCCTGGACTGGGCGGTCAAGCTCCAGGTGAAGTACGCCCGGATCGCCGACACCGTCAACACGCTCTCCGGCGGCAACCAGCAGAAGGTCGTCCTCGCCAAGTGGCTGGCCACCGCCCCCAAGGTGTTGATCGTCGACGAGCCGACCCGAGGCATCGACGTCGGCACCAAGGCCGAGGTGCACCGGCTGCTGAGCGAGCTGGCCGCCGACGGGGTCGCCGTCCTGATGATCTCCTCCGACCTGCCCGAGATCCTCGGCATGGCCGACCGCGTGCTGGTGATGCACGAGGGCCGGCTCACCGCAGAGATCCCCCGCTCCGACGCCACCGAGGAAACCGTGATGGCCGCAGCCACCGGGAGGGCCGCCGCATGACGGTGACCACCCCTGAACAGGCCCCCGTCGCCGAGGCGCCCAAGTCCAGCGGCACCCGGCTCGTCGACCGTGTCTTCAAGATGCGCGAACTCGCCATCCTGGTCGTCTTCCTGGTGATGATCGCCGTCACCCAGGCCGGCAACAGCGAGTTCCTCTCCGAACAGGGCATCAAGGACCTGCTGCTGAACGCGACCATCCTGGTGCTGGTCGCCACCGGCCAGTCCCTGGTGGTGATCACGAGGAACGTCGACCTGTCCGTCGGCTCCACCCTCGGCATCAGCGCCTTCGCCGCCGGCACCTATCTGCACGGCGGCGGCAACCCGGTGATCGCGATCGTGCTGGCCGTCCTGCTCGGGATCGGCTTCGGCCTCCTGAACGGTCTGCTGGTCAGCCTCGGCCAGGTGCCCGCCCTCGTCGTCACCCTCGGCACGCTGTACATCATCCGCGGCATCGACTCCATCTGGGTCGGCTCCCGGCAGATCACCGCGGCCGACCTGCCCGGCGGCTTCGTGGACTTCGGCTCCGGCGGCCTCTCCGCCGTGCCGTATCTCGCGCTGATCGCCCTGGTGGTGCTGGTGGCGACGGCGTACTACCTCAAGCACTTCGGCAGCGGCCGCGAGCTGTACGCCCTCGGCTCCAACCCGGAGGCCGCCCGCCTCGCCGGCATCCCCGTGCGCAAGCGGATCCTCGCCGCGTACACCTTCTGCGGCGGACTCGCCGGACTCGCCGGCGCGATGTACCTGGCCCGGTTCGGCAACGTCGACTCCGGGACCGGCAACGGCTACGAACTCACCGTCGTCAGCGCGGTCGTGGTCGGCGGCGTCGTCTTCACCGGCGGTTCCGGCAGCGTCTACGGCGCAGCCCTCGGCGCGCTCCTGCTGACGTCCATCAACAGCGTCCTGCCCGCCCTGGGCGTCAGCTCGGTGTGGGTCCTCGCCATCAACGGCGTACTGCTCCTGCTCGCGATCGCGGTCGACCGGATCGTGGCCCTGCGGGTGGCGACCGCCCTGAAGAAGAAGTCGGCGTCGGTCAAGCCGGCCGTGGAGAAGGGGGAGACCCGTGCGTGAGTCTCTTGCCGGTCGGGTGGTCCGCTGGGACACCGTGGTCAGTGCGCTGCTGATCGTCCTGCTGCTGTTCTCCTTCTCCTTCGTGGACGGCTTCGGCAACGCGCTGAACCTGTCCTTCCTCATCGGCAACACCCTGCCGATCGCCCTGATCGCGCTGCCGATGACCCTGCTGGTCGTCTCCGGTGAGATCGACCTCTCGGTCGCCTCCACCGCCGGACTGTCCGGCGCGGTGATGGGCGCCCTGTGGAACCAGGGCATGACCATCGAGACGATCATCCCGATCTGTCTGCTGCTCGGGATCGTCTGCGGGCTGGTCAACGGCCTGCTCGTGACCCGGCTCGGACTGCCCTCCCTCGCCGTCACCATCGGCACCCTCGCCGCCTACCGGGGCATCGCACAGATCGTGCTCGGCTCCGACGCGGTGACCGACTTCCCCTCCCAGTACCTGGACTTCGCCGCCGGTCGGGTCGGGGACAGCTTCCTGCCGCAGGCCTTCCTGCCCTTCCTGGTCCTGCTCGCGATCGCCGTGGTCGTCCTGCACGCCACGCCGTTCGGGCGGTCGCTGTTCGCGATCGGGGCGAGCGAGGAGGCGGCGCGGTTCGCCGGGATCCGCGTCAAGCGGCAGAAGCTGATTCTGTTCACGGTGACGGGGTTCATGGCCTCGCTCACCGGGATCTTCTGGGCGCTGCATTACGCCAGCGCGCGCTATGACAATGCCACCGGGCTCGAACTGTCCGTCGTCGCCGCTGTGTTGCTCGGCGGCATCGACTTCGACGGCGGCAAGGGGACGCTCGGTGGGGCCATCGCCGGGGTGTTCCTGCTCGGCGCGCTGCAGAACGTGATGAGCCTCGTCAATGTCTCGGCGCAGTCCCAGATCGTCGTGACCGGTGTGTTGCTGGTCGTCTCCGTGCTCGGCCCTCGGGTCGCCCGTCAGATCACCGTCGCCAGGGCGGCACGCTCCGCTGGATAGGCCGTATGTCGGCTGCGGGCCGGTTGTGGCTGGTCGCTCCCCCACTCTCGGCTCCGCTCAAGCGGGGGGACCCCCATCGCGGCGGAGCCGCATATCGATACAGCCCCGCGCCCCTAAAGGCTCCCCTCTCACCCACTCTCAAGAAGGAACCCTCATGCGTAAGTCTTCCCTCCGGCGTGCCTGTGCCGCCCTCGCCGTCGTCTCCTCGCTCTCCCTCGCCGCCACCGCCTGCGGCGGCACCACCAAGGAGGACGTCAAGAGCGAAGGCGCTTCCGCGGCCGCCACCGGCAAGGCCGACCCGAACGCCGCCACCAAGAAGGGGCTGACCGTCGGCTTCCTGCCGAAGCAGGTCAACAACCCGTACTTCACCTCCGCCGACACCGGCGGCGAGGCGGCGCTGAAGGAGCTGGGCTCCAGCTACAAGGAGGTCGGACCGTCCAGCGCGACCGACACCTCGGGACAGGTGTCGTACGTCAACACGCTCACCCAGCAGAAGGTCGACGCGATGGCCGTGTCCGCGCAGGACCCGGGCGCCCTGTGCACCGCCCTGAAGACGGCGATGAGCAACGACATCAAGGTCGTCACCTACGACTCCGACACCAACCCCGAGTGCCGCAACGCCTTCGTCTCGCAGGCCTCCGCCGAGGACCTCGGCCGCACCGAGGTGCAGCTGCTCGCCGAGCAGATCGGCTACAAGGGCGAGATCGCGATCCTGTCCGCCGCGCAGACCGCGACGAACCAGAACACCTGGATCGACTTCATGAAGGACGAGCTGAAGGACGCCAAGTACAAGGACATCAAGCTCGTCAAGGTCGCGTACGGCAACGACGACGCCCAGCAGTCCTTCCAGCAGACCCAGGGCCTGCTCCAGGAGTACCCGAACCTGAAGGGGATCATCTCCCCGACCACGGTGGGCATCAAGGCCGCCGCCCAGTACCTGTCGGGCTCCAAGTACAAGGGCAAGGTCAAGCTGACCGGCCTCGGCACCCCCAACGACATGCGCAAGTACGTCAAGAACGGCACCGTGGACGCCTTCGAGCTGTGGGACCCGGCCAAGCTCGGCGCCCTCGCCGCGCAGACGGCCGTGGCGCTGGTCTCCGGCCAGATCACCGGCAAGGAGGGCGAGACCTTCACGGCCGGCGGGACGTCGTACACCATCGGCAAGGACGGTGTGATCAGCCTCGGCAAGCCGACCGTGTTCGACGCCAAGAACATCGACCAGTTCAACTTCTGATCCCCCACGCCCCATCCCCCCACCCACACCGGGAGCGGTACTTCATGCAGCGCGTCTGTTTCCTGCTCAAGGTCCGTCAGGACCGACTCGCCGAGTACCGCGAACGGCATGCCGCCGTGTGGCCGGAGATGCTCGAAGCTCTCTCGGCCACCGGGTGGCACAACTACTCGCTCTTCCTGAGAGACGACGGCCTGCTCGTCGGATATCTGGAGACCGAGGACTTCGCGGCCGCCCAGGCCGGGATGGAGGCCGCCGAGGTCAACGCCCGCTGGCAAGCCGAGATGGCGCCGTTCTTCGAGTCGCTGGACGGTGCCCGGCCCGACGAGGCCATGAAACCGCTCACCGAGGTGTTCCACCTCGCCTGACCCTCGTATGACCCCCCTTCCCCCCTCGCCCACAACTCGCCGACAACGGAGTCCCCCGAGATGAAGAGACGTACTCTGCTGGGCGCCGCCCTCGCAAGCGCCGTGGTCACCCCCGCCCTCGCCTCCGGCACCGCCCGCGCCGCCGACCCCGGGCCCTCGGTCACCCTGACCGGCAGCACCCTGCTCGACAGCCAGGCCCTCTACTTCGTGTCGTACGACGGCCTCGTCAACAACAACTCCTTCCAGAAGAACGGCCTGCTGTCCTACAAGGGCTACCAGTACGCCGTCTGGTACACCGCGGACCGAGGCGCCGTCGTCGGCCGCCGGCTGCTCGGCTCCACCACCTGGTCGACCGTCAAGGTCGGTCACACCCTGCGCTACAACGACTCCCACAACGTCATCTCCATGGGCGTCTCCAAGGTCGACGGGCGGCTCCACCTCAACATGGACTCCCACAGCGACGGCTTCACCTACGTCAAGTCGGTGGCCGGGCTGATGGACAACCCGGCCGGCCTGAGCTGGGACGCCAGCCGCTTCGGCGCCCCCCAGTCCACCCTCGACGGGCTCGCCCTCACCTCACAGTTCACCTACCCGCAGTTCGTCTCCACCCCCGAGGGCAAGCTGCAGCTGAGCTACCGCGTCGCCGTCTCCGGCAACGGCCGCAACGCCCTCGCCGAGTACGACGGGTCGACCTGGACCGGCCTCGGCGAGTGGTCCAGCTCCACCGGCACCTACACCAGCGAGCACGGCTCGTCGACCGCCCGCAACATGTACCTGCACGGCATCGACTACGACAAGAACGGCCGGCTGCACTCGTTCTTCACCTGGCGCGAGCAGAACGGCGCCGTGATGTGCTCCAGCGGCGGCATCACCAACCACGACACCGGTTACGTCTACTCCGACGACCGCGGCCGCACCTGGCGCAACAACGCGGGCACGGTCGTCGGCACCACCGGCGGCTCCGACAAGGTCGCCGTCACGGACAGCGGGCTCGTCGTCGACTCCCTCAACCCCGACCACTCCCTGATGAACCAGGAGAGCCAGGCCACCGACTCCGCCGGCCTGCCGCACGCGATCATCAGCTACGTCCCCGGCCGCTTCGGCCAGTGCACGACCAACTACGTCTCCGACCGCACCGCCAACGGCCGTGCCTTCCACGTCCGCAAGAACTCCTCGGGCACCTGGCAGAAGACCGAGATCCCGGTCCCGCTGAACTCCAGCCAGCGCACCAAGTTCATCCTGGACAAGTACGACAACGCGTACGCGATCTTCCCCTTCTGTCGTATCGCCGCAGCCTCCAAGGCGTCCGGATACACCGACTGGACCGTCCTGTACGACGGAGTCGCCGCCGGGATCAACGCCTTCGGCGAGGTCGTGGTCGACGAGATGCGGGTCGGACAGGACAACTTCCTGTCGATCATGTACCAGGAGAAGTCCAGTGGCACGACGCCCTCGGCACTGCGGAACCTGAACTTCCGCCTGCCCGCCTGACCGCCTGACCGAAAACCGACCGGGTGCGGCGTGAGGGTAATGTGAAACCACCTTCCCGCCGCCCCGTCTTCCTGGAGGAACCTGCCCGATGACCCAGCCGGTGGGTATCAAGGACGTGGCCCGCGTCGCCGGAGTCTCCGTGGGCACGGTCTCGAACGTCATCAACCGTCCCGACACGGTCGCGACCGAGACCCGCGCGCGGGTGCTGTCCGCGATAGACCGCCTGGGCTACGTCCGCAGCGAGTCGGCGCGCCAACTGCGCGCCGGACGCAGCCGGATCATGGGACTCCTCGTCCTCGACATGGGCAACCCCTTCTTCGTCGACGTCGCGCGCGGCGCCGAGCGGGCCGCCCGGGACGCCGGGCTCGGTGTGATGGTCTGCAACAGCGCCGAGAGCGTCGGCGAGGAGGCCGAGTACCTGTCTCTCTTCGCCGAGCAGCGGGTACGGGGCGTGCTGCTCACCCCGGCCGACGCGACCGGCCGCAACATCGAGTCCTTCCGCCGCCACGGCATCCCGTTCGTGCTGGTCGACCGGGTCTCCGAGGGCACGACCGAGTGCTCGGTCTCCGTGGACGACGTGGCGGGCGGCGCGCTCGCCGTGCGGCATCTCGTCGACGCCGGACACCGCTCGATCGCGTACGTCAGCGGCCCGCCCGGCTTCAACCAGGTCCGCGACCGCCGCACCGGCGCCCTGAACGCGCTCACCGAGGCCGGCCTCGGCCCCGAGTGCCTGCGCGAGCTGCCCACCGAGCGGCTCGACGTGGCCGCCGGACGCGACGCCGGCGCCCGGCTGCTCGGACTCGCCGACCGCCCCACCGCCGTGTTCTGCGCCAACGACCTGCTCGCCCTCGGTGTGCTCCAGGCCATGTACGCGGCCGGCGTCGCGGTCCCCGACGACCTCGCCATCGTCGGCTACGACGACATCGAGTTCGCCGCCGCCGCGGCCGTCCCGCTCACCTCGGTCCGCCAGCCCGCCGTCACCATGGGCGCACTGGCCGCCGAGATGCTGCTGGAGGAGACCGAGGAGGACAGCGGCAGGCGGCACGAACACCGCAGGGTCGTGCTCCAGCCGGAACTGGTGGTGCGCCGGTCGAGCCTCTCGGCGCGCTGAGGTGCATCGGCGCGGAAACCGGCCCGCTGAGCCGCCGTTCAGTAGCCGTTCATGATCCCCTGGGCTCCACGCCCGCCCGGACATGTGCTGAACTGGGACGCGGCCCGTACACCGAGCGTCCCAGGAGACCCCTGTTGTCCCTCAGCTACCGCCAGCCCGGCGTCGTACTCACCGACCGCCGTTTCACCGTCCCCCTCGACCACACCGACCCGGCGGGGGAGACCATCGAGCTGTACGCCCGTGAGGTCGTCGCGAGCGACAAGGCCGGCCAGGACCTGCCCTGGCTGCTCTTCCTCCAGGGCGGCCCCGGCTTCGGGGCGAACCGTTTCGTCGGCAGACCGGCCTGGCTCGGCCGCGCCCTCAAGGAGTACCGCGTCCTCCTGCTGGACCAGCGCGGCACCGGCGCCTCCACGCCCGCCAACCGCCAGACGCTGCCACTGCGCGGCGGCCCCGCCGCCCAGGCCGACTACCTCACGCACTTCCGCGCCGACTCGATCGTCCGCGACTGCGAGGCGATCCGCCGCGAGGTCACCGGCGGCGCCCCCTGGACCGTCCTCGGCCAGAGCTTCGGCGGCTTCTGCACGGTCAGCTACCTCTCCCTCGCCCCCGAGGGCCTGGCCGCCGCCCTGATCACGGGCGGTCTGCCCGCGCTCGACGCCCACGCCGACGACGTCTACCGCGCCGCATACCCGCGCATGGAGCGCAAGAACGCCGCGCACTACGCCCGCTACCCGCAGGACGTCGAGCGGGTCCGCCGGATCGCCGACCACCTCCTCCAGCACGAGGTCACGCTCCCCGGCGGTCACCGGCTCACGGCCGAGGCGTTCCAGACCCTCGGCATCCTGCTCGGCACCGGCGACGGCAGCCACCGCCTCCACCACCTCCTGGAGGACGCGTTCGTCCCCACCCCGCAGGGCCCCGAGCTGTCCGACGCCTTCCAGGAGCAGATCCAGCAGCAGCTCTCCTTCGCAGGACACCCCCTCTACGCCCTCGTCCACGAGGCGATCTACGGCCAGGACACCCGCCCCACCGCCTGGTCGGCCGAACGGGTGCGCGCCGAGTTCCCGCAGTTCGACGCCGCCAAGACCCTCACCGGCGACGGAGCGCTCCTGCTCACCGGCGAAACGATCCACCCCTGGATGTTCGACACCGACCCCGCGCTGCGCCCCCTGCGCGAGACCGCCGAACTGCTCGCCGCCCGCACCGACTGGACGCCCCTGTACGACCCCGCCCGCCTCGCCGCCAACGAGGTCCCGGTGGCGGCCGCGATCTACCACGACGACCTGTACGTCGACACCGCCCACTCCCTGCGCACCGCCCACGCGATCCGCGGACTGCGCACCTGGGTCACCGACGAGTTCGAGCACGACGGCGTGCGGGCCGGCGGCCCCCGCGTCCTGGACCGACTGCTGGCCCTGGTCCGTGACGAAGCGTGATGTCAGTGTCACCGATTAGTCTTCGGGCATGACCGTGCCGACGATCCCTCAGCTCCAGCCGATGCCCGAGGACTGGCGGCGGGCCCTGGCCGTCGTGGCGCACCCGGACGACCTGGAGTACGGCTGCTCCGCGGCCGTCGCCGCCTGGACCGACGCCGGCCGCGAGATCGCCTATGTCCTGGCGACGCGCGGCGAGGCGGGCATCGACAGCATCGCGCCCGCCGAGTGCGGCCCGCTGCGGGAGCGGGAGCAGCGGGCGAGCGCGGCCGTCGTGGGCGTCACCGAGGTCGAGTTCCTCGACCACCGCGACGGCGTGATCGAGTACGGGCCCGCCCTGCGCCGCGACATCGCCGCCGCGATCCGCCGCCACCGGCCCGAACTCGTCATCACCCTCAACCACCGTGACACCTGGGGCGGCGTCGCCTGGAACACCCCCGACCACGTCGCCGTGGGCCGGGCCACGCTCGACGCCGCCGGGGACGCCGGCAACCGCTGGATCTTCCCGGAACTGGCCGAACAGGGCCTCCAGCCCTGGAGCGGCGTGCGCTGGGTCGCGGTCGCCGGATCCGCCACGCCCACCCACGCCGTGGACGCCTCGGCGGGACTGGAGCGAGCGGTGGGCTCGCTCCTCGAACACCGCGCCTACATCGAGGCCCTCACCGACGAGGACCCGGAGACCTATGTGCGCGGCTTCCTGACCGGGGTGGCGCACTCCATGCAGGAGCGGTTCGGCGGCAGACCGGCGGTCGCCTTCGAACTGTTCAGCCGATAGACACCGACGCCCGAGGGGGAGTGGCGCCATGACCGACAACGACGTACTCGCGAAACGCTTCGAGGAGCACCGGGCCCATCTCAAGGCCGTCGCCTACCGGATGCTCGGCTCGCTCGCCGAGGCCGAGGACGCCGTGCAGGAGACCTGGCTGAGACTCAGCCGCAGCGACACCGACGAGGTGCGCAACCTGGGCGGCTGGCTGACCACCGTGACCGGCCGGGTCTGTCTGGACCTGCTGCGTTCACGCACGGCCCGCCGCGAACTGCCGATGGTCGAAGGGCGCGAGGGATACGAGGGGTACGACACCTTCGTCCCCGATCCCGTGATCGCTCCCCTGCCACGGACCGACCCCGAGCAGGAGGTGCTCCACGCCGACGCGGTGGGGCTCGCCCTGCTGATCGTGCTGGAGACCCTGGAGCCCGACGAACGGCTCGCGTTCGTGCTGCACGACATGTTCGCCGTGCCGTTCGACGACATCGCGCCGATCGTGGAGCGGGGCGCGGCCGCGACCCGGCAACTCGCCAGCCGCGCCCGCCGCCGTGTCCAGGGGGCGACGCCGTCGGCGGAGCCGGATCTCGGGCGGCAGCGCGAGGTGGTGTCCGCGTTCCTGGCGGCCGCCCGCGCCGGGGACTTCGAGGCGCTGGTGTCCGTCCTCCACCCCGATGTGGTGCTGCGGGCCGACGCCGGGGCGCTGGTGCGCGGCGCGGCGGCCTCCAAGATCGTGCAGGGGGCGAAGGCGGTGGCCGAACAGGCCATGTACTTCCGGCAGCTCGCGCCGGCCGGACGGCTCGCTCTCGTCGGTGGCGCGGTCGGGATCCTCAACGGGCCCGAGGGCGAGGTGCGTTCGGTCATGGGCGTCACCGTCGTCGACGGCCGGATCGTCGCCCTGCACATCCTGGCCGACCCGGAGCGGGTGGCCGCTCTGGATGTGCCGGAAGGGGCGTGAGCACAGGTCAGTAGGGTGGAGGGCAGGGGAGAGAAGACGGTGGACCGGGACGGCCTGCGCGGCGACTGCGCGAACTGCTTCGGGCTGTGCTGTGTGCCCTGCCCTTCGCACGCTCCGCGGACTTCGCGCTCGACAAGCCCGCGGGGCGGCCCTGCCGCAACCTGGCGGAGGACCACCGCTGCGGCATCCACGAGCGGCTGCGGCAGAAGGGCTTCACCGGCTGCACGGTCTACGACTGCTTCGGCGCCGGCCAGAAGGTCTCGCAGGTCACCTTCGGCGGACGCGACTGGCGGGGCGCCCCCGCCGAGCACTCCCGGGCGATGTTCGAGGTGTTCCCGGTGGTCCGCCAGCTCCACGAGCTGCTCTGGTACCTCACCGAGGCACTCGCCCTGCCGCCCGCCCGTCCGGTCCACCCGGAGCTGCGCCGGGCCCTGGAGCGGACCGAGGCGCTCACCCGGCAGAGTCCGCAGGAGCTGGCGGCCCTGGACGTCCCGGCCCACCGCCAGGAGGTCAACGTCCTGCTGCTCAGGACCAGCGAACTCGCCCGGGCCGGTGTCCGCGGCCGGAAGAAGGACCGCCGGGGCGCCGATCTGATGGGCGCCCGCCTCAAGGGCGCCGATCTGCGCGGGGCGAACCTGCGCGGCGCCTATCTGATCGCCGCCGACCTCACCGGCGCCGATCTGCGCGGCGCGGACCTGACCGGCGCCGACCTGCGCGACACCGATCTCTCCGACGCCGACCTGACCGACGCGATCTTCCTGACCCAGCCTCAGCTGAACGCGGCCCGCGGCAACGCCGCCACCCGGCTCCCGGCCTCAGTCACCCGCCCGGTGCACTGGACAGCGGGGCGCTGAGACCTCCGGAGCGGGCGCTTGCGTCGGTGCCCCCGCTGCTCCGGTCGCCGTACGCCGCTCCAGACCCAGCCGCAACCCCTCCGGCATCAACGTCAGCCGCTCCGTGACCCGCAACCGGTAGGCCGGGTCGGGGCGGAGGTCGTAGCGGCGCAGGAGCAGGCCGAGGACGAGGGTGGCCTCGTGCAGGGCGAACTGGCGTCCGATGCAGGCGCGGGCGCCCGTGCCGAACGGTTTGAAGGTGTGCGGAGGGCGTCCCCGGACGGCCGGGGCGTCGAAGCGGTCCGGGTCGAACCGTTCGGCGTCCTCGCCCCACACCTCGGGATCCCGGTGCAGCATCGCCGTCAGCACCAGCGCCCAGGCGCCCCGCCGCATCGGATGCTCCCCGCCCAGCACCGTGTCCTCGCGGGCCTCCCGGGCGAACCCCGGCGCCGTCGGCCACAGCCGCAGCGCCTCGTCGAGGACCCGGCGCACGTAGCGCAGCTTCGCCACCTGGTCGTACCCCGGCACCTCCGTATCGCCCCACACCCGGTCCACCTCGGCCCGGGCCCGGGCGGCGATCAGCGGGTTCAGGGAGAGGTAGTGCAGGGCGAAGGACAGCGCGCCCGAGGTGGTCTCGTGGCCCGCGACCAGGAAGGTGATCACCTGGCGCCGTACGTTCTCGGCGGACAGCCGTTCACCGGTCCCGGGGTGCGCGGTGTCGAGCATCCGGTCGAGCAGGTCCCCCTGCCCGCCGCCCCCGGCGCGACGCTGCCGTACGAGCTCGTCGACCGTGCGGTTGAGGTAGGCGATGTCGGCCTCGTTCCGCCGCGCGGCCTCCCTCAACAGTCCCGGGAACGGCAGGGTGTTGAGGCGCTGGGCGTAGGTGAGGGTGCCCACCATCGCCGTCACGAAGGGATGGAGCCGGGCGCGCTCGAACGAGCCGAAGTCGTGCCCGAACCCGGTGCGGGCGATCGTCTCCAAGGTCAGCTTGGTCATGTCCCCGGGCACGTCGACCGGGCGTCCGGCGGCGGCCTCCCGGTCCCAGTGCGCGGTGAGCCGTTCGGCGACGTCCAGCATCATCGGGTGGTAGGCCGCCATGGCCTCCCGGCTGAACCCGGGGGCCAGGACGTCGTGCGCGAGCTGCCAGTTGGGCTCGTGGTTGTACGCCGTGAACAGCGCGTCCCCGACCACCGGCCGAAGGTTGGCGATGCCCAGACCCACATGCTTGGCGAACCGCGACTCGTCCGCCATGTCGGCGGCGAGCCCGGCGCCCCACACGAACACGAACTCCCTGCCGAACGCCCTGCGCCGGAAGATCGGCCCCAGCTGCCGCGCGTACCGCAGGGAGTCCTGCACGGGAGTGTGCCGGCTGGCGCCCAGCAGGTCGCCGAGCAGTGGGATCCGGTACGGGGGATGCGGAATGCGCCGCAGCTCGGGCCAGCCCAGCTCCGCGCTGCGGAACCCCTTGGGCAGGACGTCCCCGCTCGTCGACACCGTCTCCGCCATGACGCGATCTCCCTCGATCTCCCGTGAGCCAGCGGCAGGTTGGAACTGTTGTACGTGGGTTCAATAACGCGTTCAGTCTCGTCCCGTCGTTGAACCGGCGTCAAGTAAAGTGCGGGCATGGCCGCGAACCAGGGGGAGCGCACCCGGCGTCGACTCAGTACCGGGGAGCGCAGGGAACAGCTCCTGTCGGTGGGTGCGCGCCTGTTCTCGGAGAGTCCGTACGACGAGGTCTGGATCGAGCAGGTCGCCGAGATCGCCGGGGTCTCGCGCGGGCTGCTCTACCACTACTTCCCGACCAAGCGGGACTTCTTCGCGGCGGTCGTCGAGCGCGAGAGCGAGCGGATGCTGCGGATGACGGCGCCCGTGCCCGGTGTCCCCGTCCGCGAGCAGCTCACCGCGGGCCTCGACGCCCATCTCGAGTACGTCGAGACCCATGCGCACGGCTACCGTGCCTTCCACCGCGCGGACGCGGCCGGCGATCAGACCGTGCGCCGGGTGTACCAGCGGGCCCTGGCCGCGCAGGAGCGGCAGATCCTGGCCGCCCTCGGCGCGGACCCGGAGTTCGGCCCGCTCTTCGTGGAGCGCCCCGAGGTGCGGCTGGCGGTGCGCGGCTGGCTGGCGTTCATCACGGCCGTCGGTCTGGAGTGGCTGCGTGGCCCGGATCTGACGCGGGAGCAGGTGCGGGACCTGTGCGCGCGGGCGCTGCTCGGGGTCATCGCGCACTGACGGACGGCGCAAAAGATCACCCGCCCCGGTTGGCGTGCGCCCCGAACTCCGCTAGGTTAGGCAAGGCTTACCTAAGGAGGTTCTGGGATGGGTGACAGCCACATGGGTGACGGCCACAGCTGGACGGCGGTGCCCGGTTCGGCCGAGCGGGCCCGGTCGATGCTGGCCGCCTCGTGGTCCTGCGCGGTGACCGCGGACGGCGGCCGCGAGGAGTTCGTCGGCGCGCACACCGTCGACGAGGACGGCCGGGTGCACCTGCACGTGCCCGAGGACAGCTCCCTGCTCACGGCGGCCATCTGCGCGCCCCGCGGCGAGCCGTCCGCCGTCCTGGAGTTCGCCGACGTGGCGCCCGTCCCCGTGCGCCACCGGATCCGGGGCCGGCTCTGGCTCGCCGGCTGGTTCGCCCCCGAGGACGACCACCTCGTCTTCCATGCCACCCGGGTCGTGCTGAAACAGCCCACCGGGGCGGTCGTCGTCCGCCTCGACGAGTTCGCCGAGGCCCGGCCCGACCCCCTCGCCACCGCCGAGGCCCAGCTGCTCACCCACCTCGCCGACGCCCACCCCGACGCCGTCGAACGGCTCACCCGGCTGGTGCGGCACGAGAGCCTGCACGGCGCCGTACGCGTCCAGCCGCTCGCCGTCGACCGGCACGGACTGACGCTGCGCATCGAACGCGCCCGCGCCCACGGCGACGTACGGCTGCCGTTCCACGCGCCCGCCGACGACGTCGGCCAGCTCACCGAGCGCATGCACGTCCTGCTCACCCAGGCGAGCGCCGCGTCCTGCCCGCGTCCCCTACAGCGGCAGCGCGCAGACGGCGACGGGTGACGCGAACGGCTCGCCCGCGAGCCGCAGTTCACCGCTGCCGCCGTCCACCTCGAAGACGCTGACCGTGCCCGAGCGCTGGTTCGCCGCGAACAGCAGACCGCCGTCCGGCGAGAGCGCGATCTGCCGGGGGAAGTCCCCCCGCACCGGGACCGTGCCGAGCAGCCGCAGCCGGGCCCCGTCCGCCTCCACCGCGTACCGGGCGATCGTGTTGTCACCACGGTTGGCCAGGTAGGCGTACGCGCCGTCCGGCGTGACCGCGAACTGCGCCGGATAGTTGGGGTCCGCCTTCGCGCCCGTGGACCGGGGCGCACCGATCGTCAGACGGCCGCTGCCGGCGTCGTAGGCGCAGACCGCGACCGTGTCGTCGACCTCGTTGGCCAGGTAGGCGTGGCGTCCGCCGGGGTGGAAGGTGAGGTGGCGCGGTCCCGCGCCCGGCCGGGTGTGCGCCTGTGCGACCTCGGTGAGCGTGCCCTTCTTCTCGTCCAGCCGGTAGCTGTACACCGTGTCCGTGCCGAGGTCGACGGCCAGCACATGCCCACCGTCCGGCGCGGTGAGGAACTGGTGCGCGTGCGGCCCCTGCCGGCCCGGTCCGGGCGCCGGACGGGTGTGGACGACCCTGTCGGTGCGTTCGCCCAGCGCCCCCGAGGCCTCGATCGGGTGCACGGCCACACTGCCCGAGCCGTAGTCGGCGCTCAGCAGCCAGCGCCCGCCCGGATGCACCGACAGCTGGCACGGGTGCGCCCCGCCCGTCGCCCGACTCCCCAGCACCTTCCGGTCGGACAGCCGTACGGCGGTCACCGTGCCCTGGGCCCGCTCGTTCACCGCGTACAGCGTGCCGCCGTCCGGGTGGATCGCGAGGTACGACGGGTCGGGGACGCCGGTGATCGTGCCCTGGCCGGTGATCCGGCCCGAGGCAGGGTCGTACGAGGCGACACCGATGCCCTTCCCACCGCCCTCGGCGGAGGTGTAGGTGCCCAGGTAGAGAGGCCGGGGGCCGGAGGGACTCGGCGCGGGCTCCGGTGCGGCGGAGGCGGACGACGAGGGCTGCGGGGTCGACGCGGCGTCCTGCGCCGCCTCCTGTGCCGCCCCGGTCGAGCCGTCGCCGTCACCGTCGTTGCCGCCGCAACCGGCCACCGCAGGCGCCACCGCCGCGCCACCGAGCACCGCGACGAACCGCCGCCTGCTCCAGCTGCCGCGTGCCCCTGCCGTCCCACCGTTCATGCCCGCACCTCAGGTCGTCCCGCGCCCCCGTCGTACACAGAACCTTGACGTGGAACGACCCTCGAACGCAAAGCGCTCCGCTGGAGGGGCCGCACGGTACCGTCTTTCGTCTGCGGCTTCGTCGTGGCTGGTCGCTCCCCCACTCTCGGCTTCGCTCGAGCGGGGGGACCCCCATCGCGGCGGAGCCGCATATCGACACAGCCCCGCGCCCCTTCAGGGGCCTACCAGTCGCCGTCCTCCACCGGCTTCCCCGGCGCGTCCTTCAGCTGGTGCACCTGGCCCGGCGCGGGCGGCTGCCAGGGGTCCAGGTCGTCGCCGAGCCAGTCGCCGACCGGCTTCACCTCGGCCAGGGTGTCGCTGGGCGCGAGGTCCTGCGCGCCCTCGTCGTAGTAGTCGAACCAGGGCAGCCCGGCCTTGGTGTACGCGGCGCGGTCCACCGGGGACGGCGGGGGCTCCTCGCCGGTGATGCGACGCCACTCCGGGGGAGTGACCAGGTGCACGAACACCCGCGCGGCGGGTTCCCGCGTGTAGTCCTGGACCGGGCGGGTGTCCTTGTAGACCTCCTGCCGCATCGAACCGCCCACGCCCAGCCCCATCGCCGCGGCGGCCCGGGGCCGGGGCGCGCTCCCCGGGGCGGCGGGAGCCGCGGCGGCCATCATGGGCGGCGCTCCCGGCGGAGGCATGGCTCCGGGCGCCGGGGGTATGGCGCCGTACCCGCCGCCGACCGACTTCACGCTCCGCGTCACGAGGACGTCGGCGCTGCGCGCCGCCTCCCACTCCGCGCGCTTCCGCTCGTTCAGCGGGAAGGACTGGAGCTGGACCCCGCCCCACACCTCCTCGCCGGTGACCTGGCCCTCCACGGTCGCGCCCAGACCGAGCGGCACCGCCACGAACTGGCGGACCGTGCCCTTCCCGGAGTTGATGCCGTCCAGCCAGGGCTGACGCGGCAGCGCCAGGTAGTTCTGCGGATCGAGGGAGAGCCGGTCGCTCCAGGGCTTGCCGGAGACCGCGCACACCTTGCCCGCCCCGACCTGGAGCGCCGCCGGCTCCGTCGAGCCCGCGAAGGCCAGCCACATCGCCTCGCGCAGATACATCGGCAGCATCACGCCACCGCGCGCCAGCCATTCGGCGGGCACGGTGTCCCTGTGGTCGGCGACCCTGCGGAGCGGGAACGTGCCCAGTCCGGGAGGCAGGTCGTGCTCGCCGCTCTCCGGCAGCCGCAGGGTCCGCATGAACCGCACGGCCACCCCGCCCGGCAGCCTCAGTGTGTCCCCGTCGATCCGTACGCCGGTGTCGCCCACGGGCACGCTCCCTCGCATCCGGCGCCGGCCCCGTCCCGGCGCTCTGTCAGTGAGAACGCCCGCTGATCCCCGTACGGTTCCGCCACAGTTCCTCCTGAATGCCGAGGCGCTCGCGCAACCGGGTCAGCCGCGGCATCCGCGCGCGCTGCTCCGAGGAGACCCGGTCCAGTTCCTCCAGGAGCCGGCGCGAGCGGTGCTCGGTGTCGAGCTCGTCGAGCATCCGGTTGACCTCGGTGAGCAGGGCGCCGTGCAACTGCCACTGGCGGGCGTCGTGCTGGAGCCGCTCCAGCAGCAGCTGGGCCAGCTTGTCGCGGGTGGCCGCGGCCTGCCGCAGCTCCGCGGTGAGCCGGGCCTCGGCCGCGTCCGCGTTGAGGCTGACGTGCGTCGTGACCAGCACCGCGAAACTGACCACGGCGTTGGCGATCTCCGACAGCAGCCGCTCCACGACCTCCCCGGTCTCCTCCGGGAACAGCGGGTCGGGTTCGCGCTCCTTGGCGAGGTCGGTGAGGGTGCGGGCCAGCACCCGCAGGACGACCGTGCAGATCTCCAGGGTGTCCAGGCCGGTGCGCAGCACCACCCGGTGCAGCAGGCCCTCCCGGACCCGGGGATTGAGCCGCAGACTGTCCTCGGCCTGCCGCAGCGCCGCGTCCACCTCCACGATGTCGTGGTCGAGCCGCCGCGCCTCGTGCAGCCGGGCGGCCGCCTCCTCGACCGCCGGGCGGCCGGCGGCCTCCTCGCCGATGCGCAGCATCAGCCGGCGCAGCCGGCGGGCCAGCCCCTCGATCGACTCGCCCGCCTCCTCGACCCACACCGGGGGCGGTAGCAGCAGATTGGTGCCGAGACCGACGACCGCGCCGATCAGGGTCTCCACGATCCGCGCCCAGGCGGTGTCCCCGACGGTCGTCACGCCGAGCACGAGCATGGCGCTGATCGCCACCTCGGGCACGTACTCGTCGACCCGCACCAGGTGTCCGACCGCCAGCGAGGCCACGATCAGCAGCGCGAGGCTCCACCAGGTCAGACCCACCAGCTGGCTGAAGGCGATGGCGACCAGGACCCCGGCGACCACCGAGTTGACCCGCCGGATGCCGTTGGTGAGCGTGGCGAACAGGGTGACCTGGACGACCAGCAGCGCGGTCAGGGGCGCGGTGAGGGGGGCCGCCTCGGGGCTGAGCCGCAGGGCGATGACATACGCGAGCGTCGCCGCCGCGGCGGAGCGGAACGCCTGGACGACCGCGGGCTCCCGATGACGCTGCAGAAACCGTACGAACGGCGCCGCTCGCTGACTTACCTCTCGCATTCCCGGACCAGTTCCCCTTCCCCACGGTGCTCGAACGTTTCTTCTGTACCCAGGGTGCCTTCGGGAACAGGCTGCGGGGAATCCCCCGTCTCACTCCTCGGGTCATCCGCACCCAGGTCGCCGGTCCGCCGGATGGTTTCCGGGGGAGGCCCGGCGAGACACGCGGATCCTGAAAAATCACCGTATCGGCATAGGAATCGGCATCATCGTCACCCTGCTGGGGACCCTCTCCGCCGGGACGGCCTCCGCCGCGCGGCGACTCCGGCGAGCCAGGGATTCCGGACCTTCGCCCTGGAGGCCCCCTGGAGCACGGGCGTCCGTCTCGACGACTACGTGGTGCGCGGCAGGCCAGGGGGACACCTACCTGTGGTGGAACAACGCCGAGTACCTCCGGCTCGCGCACTGGATGCGGGCGTACAACCTCCGCCGTCCCGGCGACCCGGTGCGGTTCGTCGGCGACGACACCGGCTGGACCGGCCCCGAGACGTACGACGAGGTCACCCGGTACGTCGCCGGCCGACAACGTGCTGTGGTTGCAGCGGCACACCGGCACGAAGGTGCTGCTGTCCGCGCACGACACGCACATCGGCTGTGTGACCCCCGATCCCACCGAGCATCCGCAGGTGTAGGTGCGCTGGACCCTGGGACCGGCCGGGCTGCGGGACCGCCGGCGAACCGCCCCCGACCCGGTCACCCGTACAACTTGTCGAGGAAGGCGGACAGATTGCCCGTCGTACGGGCGATCTGTTCGTCCAGGGTGAGGCTCTCCTCCAGCCGGCCGCCCGACTCCGGGACCTTCCTGCCGCGCACGTACAGGGAACAGGCCAGGTCCGTGCACATGTACAGACCGACCGAGTTGCCCTCCCGGCCGGCCGCGCCCGCTTTGCGGGCCGTCATCAGCGAGACCCCGCCGCCGGGGTGTGTGGTCAGGCACAGCGAGCACATGCTGCGGTGCAGGAGGCCGCGCCGCGAGGACGGGAACCGCAGCGTCACACCCAGGAGTTCGCCCCGCCGCTCGGCGACCAGAAAACTGCGGTCGGGCGCGCCAGGATCACGCCAGCCCAGGAAGTCCAGGTCGTCCCAAGGGAGTTGGCCGAGGTCGCGGGGCACGGCCAGTCGTTTGGCCTCCCCTTTCGAGCAGTTGACGAACGAGTTGCGGATATCGCTTTCGGTGAGTGACCTCATGGGGGGAGTCTCCTGGGGTGCCTGTTCGGAGTCGGGATGCCTAGGGCATACCTAGAGCCTCTAGGTTTCACCCTAGGGTAAGTAGCCTCACCGGGGAGAGCCAGTGGATTTCCAGCACGTCCCGCCGTCGCCGCGCGCCCGGACGGCCCTACGGCATGTCGCCGCACGCTCCACGGGCCCCGCCCTCGCCCCGGACCTGCGGATCACGCTGAACTTCCACCCGGACCGGGAGGCCGGCGGCCTGCCGATCCTCGAGGCGCTCGCCCGGGACGGCGCCTACCACTCGCAGTTCGTCACCGGCACCGGCAACGGCGGCCTCACCGCGCACCCCGGCGGCGACCGGTGGCGCTGGGAGAGCCGGATCTTCGGCGGGGCGTACGACGACGCCGACCCGCGCGAGCGACCGGTGTACGGGGCGCTCGACTTCCGCCGCCAAGTCGTGGGCGCCGCACCGAGGTTCGGCTCCTCACACTTCCGGCTGCACCCGGGAGCAAGCGCCCGCGCCACCTTCTGCTACCCCGACAGCGCGGCCGAGCCCGCCGACTTCGGCGTCGCCGGCGCGATGCCCCTGATCGCCCTGGCGGAGGCGGACGAGCGGGACGCCCTCAACGACTACATCGAGGCTCATGTCCACGGGGGCGTCGATCTCGCCCGGGACGTGGAGGCCCTGGTCCTGGACCCGAGCTATCGCGGCACCCCTGTCGAGGAGGCGGCCGGCACCCTGCCCTGCCCCGTCGAGTGGCACCCCGGCTACCGCGTCACCGTCGGGCAACTGCACCGGTATGCCGAGTACCGGGGCCGGGAGTACGCCGAACTGGGCGCCCGGATCGCGGAGGACGGAGTCGTCGACCCGCGCATGATCGGCGACGCGGCCCGCGGCGGACGGTACGCGCCGCAGGACCTGAAGATGGTCTGGCACACCCTCGCCCGCTTCGGCGCACCGCGCGGTGCGGGCACGGCGGAGTCGACCGAGGGGGCGATCGCCCGCCACCTGGCCGACATCACGCGTCCCTACGGGTGAGTGCGCGGTCGCGTCACACGACGGCGGATCGCCCGGTCGCCTCAGCCACGGCCGACGGGATGGGCCGCCTGCCAGGCCAGCCGCCGCTCCGCGCCCTCGCCCACGGCCGTGAGGAACTCGTCCAGCGCCAGGAACTCCGCCCAGACCGGCCGGCCACCCGCGCGGGACAACTCGGCCACCACCAGGTCCTCCAGGTCGGCCACCCGCTTGTTCTTCCACACCTTGTCGGCCAGGCTCACCAGCAGATCCTCGACTCCGACGCCCGGCGCCTGCCAGGAGGCGTGACTGCCCGCGAAACGCGCCAGTTCCGGAGCCACGCCGTGCGCGAGCAGCAGTTCCCGTCCGGCCTCCTCGTGCCGTGCGCCCGGACCGGACAGCTCACCGGGATGCAGGACCTTGCCGATGTCGTGCGTGGCCGCGCCGAACAGCACCGCCTCCCCGTCCACGGGCAGTTCCGGACGGTGCTCCCCGACCCACTCCACGATCCGCGCGGCGACCTCGTGCACCGCCCTCAGATGGGCGACCAGCCGAGGCGGCGCCCCGAGTTCACCGAGCAGCCCGGCGACGCGCACGGGCAGGGGCCGCAGCGGTGGATCCGACGTCTCGTCGAGGGCGACCGACAGCACGTCCGGGGCAGAGGTCATCCCGCCAGCCTAATGACCGCGCGTGACGTGGGGGAGCCGCTTGAATCACATCGTGAACTAAGGGTTGTGGGAAGTCGCGCCCGCCCGTTTCCGGGGGTATGTTGCGGATCGGGCAGGGTGTGAGAGGAGCGCCATGGCGGGGCGGAACGGGCGTACCGTACGCGATCTCAGGCGGGCCAACCGCACGGCCGTCCTGCAGCGGCTCTACTTCGACGGCCCCCTCAGCCGCTTCGAGCTGGGCCCGGCCACCGGTCTGAGCTCCGGCTCGATCAGCAATGTCGTCGCCGACCTGATCGCCGACGGACTGGTCGAGGAGGCCGGCAGCGTCGACTCCGACGGCGGCCGCCCCCGCATCCTGCTGCGAGTCGCCCCCGGCAGCGGCCACATGATCGGCGTGGACGTCGGCGAGACCCGGGTGCGGATCGAGCTGTTCGACCTCACCCTCACCGAACTCGCCCGCGCGGAACGGCCGTTGGAGCAGCGGCGGTACGAGGTGGACGGGATCGTCGGGCAGGTCGGGGACGGGGTCGCCGAGGTACTCGCAGCGGCGGACCTTGCCCCCGACCACCTCCTCGGCGTCGGCATCGGCGTCCCCGGCATCGTCGAGCACACCGCCGAGCACGGTGCCGTCGTGCACGGGCAGACGATCGGCTGGGACGCCGTCCCGCTGGAGGCGCTGCTGCGCGAGGGCTCCCCGCTGCCCGCGACCGTGCCGTACTTCATCGACAACGGTGCCAGAACCCTCGGCCAGGCCGAGATGTGGTTCGGCGCCGGACGCGGCGCCCGCAACGCCGTGGTGATCCTCTTCGGCTCCGGTATCGGCGCCAGTCTCGTCACGCCCGAGGCGGACCAGGGCCGCGCCCTCGAATGGGGCCATCTGACGGTACGGGTCCGGGGCCGCCGCTGCCGGTGCGGAGCCCTCGGCTGTCTGGAGGCGTACGCGGGAGCCGAGGCCCTCCTCGACCGCTGGCGCGAGGAGGGCGGACGCCCGCCCGCGGACACCGACGAGGAGACCGCGCTCGCCGCGATGCTCGCCGCCGCCCACCCCGACGACGGCACCGAGGCCGACCCGGTCGCCCGCGCCGTCCTGGAGGAGACCGCCGAGTACCTGGGCGCCGGCCTCTCCGACCTGATCAACCTCTTCCAGCCCGAGCGCATCCTCATCGGCGGCTGGGCGGGCCTGCGGCTCGGCGCCCGCCTCCTGCCCGCCGTACGCCGCCACGCCACCGCGTACGCCCTCGGCCACCCCGCCCGCAAGGTCACCGTCGACCTCGGCAGACTCGGCCCCGACGCCGTCACCGTGGGCGCGGCGATCCTCCCGCTCACCGACTTCTTCACCCACGGCGGCCGCCGCCCCGAACCCCAGCCCACCGCCCCCCGGCCTGCCTGGCACGCGGCACTGCGGGACCGCACCCACTGAGCCGAAACCCGCGTGTGACGCGGCCCTCAGCAGCCAAGTCTCGAAGTCAAGCGGAGACACCCTTCCGGGACCAGTCCAGCAGTCGGTCCATCGGCCAGGTCGTCACCACCCGCTCGGCGGGCACCCCGCACTCCTCCGCCCGGGCGCAGCCGAGGATCTGCCAGTCCAGCTGGCCGGGCGCGTGCGCGTCGGTGTCGACCGAGAACAGCACCCCGGCCTCGACCGCCCGCCGCAGCAGCCGCCGGGGCGGGTCCAGCCGCTCGGGCCTGCTGTTGATCTCCACGGCCGTACCGGACTCGGCGCACGCCGCGAACACCTCGTCCGCGTCGAACACCGACTCCGGCCGCCCCTGCCCCCGCACCAGTCGTCCCGTGCAGTGCCCGAGGACGTTCGCGTGCGGATCGCGCACGGCCCGCACCATGCGCCGGGTCATCGCCCGCTCCGCCATGCGCAGTTTGGAGTGCACGGAGACCACGACCACGTCCAGCCGGTCGAGGAGCTCCGGCTCCTGGTCGAGGGAGCCGTCCTCGAGGATGTCGCACTCGATGCCGGTCAGCAGCCGGAACGGCGCCCAGGACGCGTTCAGCTCCTCGACCACCTCCAGCTGACTGCGCAGCCGCTCCGGCGACAGCCCCCGGGCCACCGTCAGTCGCGGCGAGTGGTCGGTCAGTACGGCCCACTCGTGGCCGAGAGCCACCGCCGCCCGGCCCATCTCGTCGATCGGGCTGCCGCCGTCCGACCAGTCGGAGTGCAGATGACAGTCCCCGCGCAGCAGAACCCGCAGCCGCTCCCCGGCCCCGTCGGTGAGCGGCCGCCCCACCTCGTCCTGAAGTCTCCGCAGGTAGGACGGCACCTCCCCGGCCAGCGCCTCACGCACCACCTGGGCCGTCTTCGGCCCCACCCCCTTCAGCGACTCCAGCGTCCCGGCCCGTGCCCGGTCCGCCACCTCGCCCTCGGGCAGCCGCGCCAGCACCCGGGCAGCCGTACGGAACGCCTTCACGCGGTACGTCGGCGCCAGGGACCGCTCCAGCAGGAAGGCGATCCGGTCCAGGGCCTCGAGGGGATCCATCACCACCTCCTGGCTCCAGAGTTCCCCAGCGGGGCGCATCCCGCACGACGGGCGTCGGCACGGTCGTCAACGAGGGCGATTCCTGCCGATCCGTACCGGCCGGTTGCGATTTACGCTCTATTACATGACCGAAGTCTCGAGCCCGTACATGTCCCATCCACGGATCCAGGTGCTCGGGGTGCAGCCGGGTGTGCCCCCGTTCCGGATCGTGGAGATCGACGGAGAAGTCGTCGGTTCGGCGCATACCGTCACCGACGTCCTGGAGACGGCCGCCGCGTTCGGCATCACCGTCCACGACCTCGACGACCCCGATGTCGTGCGCTGGGTGGGCGGCGGCAAGTACACCTGGAAGCCGCGCCGCTAGGAGATTTCTAGGAGTCGCCCCGCCGACGTCGCGGAGCGTGCACGGCTCGGCTCATACGGCGTCCCAGCAGCAGGTAACCGACCAGCGCGCCTGCCGTGTTGAGGATGACGTCGTCGATGTCGAAGGCGCGCCCGGTCACCAGCGCGCCCTGCGCGAACTCCACCAGCAGCATCACGGACGCCGTCAGCACGAGCACGCGCAGCACCCCGCGCGCCTTCGGCGCCAGCACCGGCACCAGGATGCCGAACGGCACCCCGAGCAGCAGGTTCCCGCCGATCTGCCTGATCGCGTCCCGCATCGCGGGCTGGTCCAGATAGGCCCGCAGCGACCGGCCCGGACGCAGATTCGAGTGCGCCAGCGCCTCGGAGGCGGGCGACGGCTCCAGCGTCAGCCGTGCCAGCACGACGGCGAATCCCACCATGAGGGCGAACGCGAACAGCATCGCGAGGAGCCGCAGCGGGAACGGCAGCGGCCGGGCACCGGAACGCGCCGGTTCCTTCTTCTCGGCTGCCGGCGGGCCGGGTGGCTGTTCGCCCTTGGACGGGCGCAGGCGGAACACGGTACGCGGACGTAAGGCGTCACGGGCCATGCGGTCCTCCAGTCTTCAACTTACCTGCGTCGTAAGGTGGTTACCCGTCGGCGGCCCCGGGATGCGCGACCGGGCCACGTCGGCGACTGCGTGGCCCGGCCGCCCGTCGGCCGATCAGGACGCGTAGGTGACCTTGACCTCCTTGAAGCCGAGGGAGTGCAGCAGGCCCTCCAGCATGTCGGTGGTGTTGGTCTCGGCGCGCGCGGTCAGCTCGCTGTCCTTCGCCGCCTCGCCGATGTGCTTCACGGCGAGCTTCTGCACGGCCTGCTCGCTGTTGGGGTTGTCCGCGAAGAGATCGCCGAGGCGGTCGAGGAGACCGCGCTGCTTGGAGACCGCGTAGGAGCGCTCGGGGTCGAGCGCCGGCGTGCCGAGCCGTGCGTGCGGCA
This sequence comes from Streptomyces sp. T028, assembly GCF_048159505.1. NCBI lineage: Bacteria > Bacillati > Actinomycetota > Actinomycetes > Kitasatosporales > Streptomycetaceae > Streptomyces > Streptomyces sp. T028. The sequence continues at coordinate 93,603 of NZ_JBLRVZ010000030.1, read as the reverse complement.
GCCGGAGCGTGGCCGACGTACGGTCGCCGTTGACCGTCACGTCCTCGTCGCCGACCTTGCCGAGGTCGACATAGGCGTCCACGGTGCCCGCCCCCACATACAGGGTGCGGGTGCCGCGGATGGCGTCCGGGAGGTACTTGGCGTCCTTCTCCAGGTCCACGACGACCTGGAAGTTGCCGGAGGCGGCGTCGTAACGGCTCATGTCCTGGATGGACTTGAGCAGGGCGGGGCCCGAGCGGTCCTTGGTCTCGGTGCCGAAGAACTCGCGCAGACCCGGCAGCAGACTGAGCCGGATCCCGGCGAACATCACGGCGAGCACGACCACGACCGCGATGAGCACCTTGGCCCAGCCGGGGATGCGCCCCGGGAGGCGCTTGACGGGAGTCGTCATGGCGACGGCCCTCCTTCCTGTCAGAACGGATTCCCGTCAAAGCCCGTGCCAGACCGCCTTGTTGACGATCTGTGACACAAAACGCGACGTCCAGGGGCACGAACCGCCCGGCCACCGATGCGCTGCGCCCCCGTGCGGCCTGGCAGGGGCGGGACGAGGGGGACCCCAGGGACCGGCTCACCCGTGTGCAGTAGGCCCTTGATGCGCGAGGGGCTCCTGAGGGTGGGCAAAACGGGCGGGGTCCGTAGCATGAGAGATCCCGTGAGAGATCCCGTGAGATCCCGCCTCCCGTCGGACCTGGTCGAGGAGCCCTTTCGTGCGAGACATCTCCGTGTTCAGCGGCAGCGCCCACCCCGAGCTGGCCGCCGAGGTCTGCTCCCACCTCGGTGTGCCGCTGAGCCCGACGCGGCTCAGCAGGTTCGCCAACGACTGTCTGGAGGTCCAGCTCCAGGCCAACTGCCGGGAACGGGACGTCTTCCTGGTCCAGCCCCTGGTCAGGCCCGTGCAGGAGCATCTCGTGGAACTGCTGCTGATGTGCGACGCGGCCCGCGGCGCGTCCGCCGGCCGGATCACCGTCGTCATGCCGCACTACTCCTACGCCCGCTCCGACAAGAAGGACGCGCCCCGCATCTCCCTCGGCGGACGCCTGGTCGCCGACCTGATGGCGGCGGCCGGCGTCCACCGGGTCCTCGCGATGACCCTGCACTCACCGCAGGTGCACGGCTTCTTCTCGATGCCCGTGGACCATCTGCACGCCCGCCGCGAGCTCGCCGCCCACTTCCGCCGCTACGACCTGACCTCCACCACCGTCGTCTCGCCCGACCTCGGCAACGCCAAGGAGGCCGCCGCCTTCGCCCGCATGATCGGCGCCCAGGTCGCGGCCGGCGCCAAACAGCGCTACGCGGACGACCGGGTGAGTATCAACTCCGTGATCGGCGAGGTCACCGGGCGCGATGTCATCGTCCTCGACGACGAGATCGCCAAGGGCTCCACCGTCCTCGAACTCCTCGACCGGCTGCGGGAGTTGGAGCCACGCTCGATCCGGGTGGCGTGCACGCACGGACTGTTCGCGGCCGGTGCCCTCAAACGGCTCAGCGAGCAGCCCGACATCCTGGAGATCGTCTGCACCAACACCGTGCCGGTGCCCACCGAGGAGCACACCGACAAGCTGCGGATCCTGTCCATCGCGCCCGCCCTCGCCGAGGCCGTGCGCCGCATTCACAACGGCGAGTCCGTCAGCGCCCTGTTCGACGCGGCCCGCAGCGAATAGACAGGAAGGAGTGGATACGCGCATGTCGTCACCCATGTGACCAGGGAGGGCTCGCAGTGGCGAAGGCGAAGTTCGAGCGGACCAAACCACACGTCAACATCGGCACCATCGGGCACATCGACCACGGCAAGACGACCCTCACGGCAGCCATCACCAAGGTGCTGCACGACAAGTTCCCCCAGCTGAACCCCTTCACCCCGTTCGACCAGATCGACAAGGCGCCCGAGGAGCGGCAGCGCGGCATCACCATCTCCATCGCCCATGTGGAGTACCAGACCGAGCGCCGGCACTACGCCCACGTGGACTGCCCCGGCCACGCCGACTACATCAAGAACATGATCACCGGAGCGGCCCAGATGGACGGGGCGATCCTGGTGGTCGCGGGCACGGACGGGCCGATGCCGCAGACCAAGGAGCATGTGCTGCTGGCCCGGCAGGTGGGCGTGCCGTACATCGTCGTCGCCCTGAACAAGACCGACATGGTCGACGACGAGGAGATCCTGGAGCTGGTCGAGCTGGAGGTCCGCGAGCTCCTCACCGAGTACGAGTTCCCCGGCGACGAGGTCCCGGTCGTACGGGTGTCCGCGCTCAGGGCGCTGGAGGGCGACCCGCAGTGGACGCAGTCGGTGCTGGACCTGCTGGACGCGGTCGACGAGGCGGTGCCGGAGCCGCAGCGGGACGTGGACAGGCCGTTCCTGATGCCGATCGAGGACGTCTTCACCATCACCGGGCGCGGGACGGTCGTCACCGGCCGCATCGAGCGCGGCACCCTGCGGGTGAACAGCGAGGTCGAGATCATCGGCATCCACCGGCAGAAGACGAGGACCACGGTCACCGGCGTGGAGATGTTCCGCAAGCTCCTCGACGAGGGCCGGGCCGGGGAGAACGTCGGCCTGCTGCTGCGCGGGATCAAACGCGACGAGGTGGAGCGGGGCCAGGTGGTGATCAAGCCGGGCTCGGTCACGCCGCACACCCGGTTCGAGGCGCGGGCGTACATCCTGTCCAAGGACGAGGGCGGCCGGCACACGCCGTTCTTCCAGAACTACCGCCCGCAGTTCTACTTCCGTACGACGGACGTGACGGGCGTGGTGACCCTGCCGGAGGGCACCGAGATGGTCATGCCGGGCGACAACACCACCATGCTCGTGGAGCTGATCCAGCCGATCGCGATGGAGGAGGGGCTGAAGTTCGCCATCCGTGAGGGCGGGCGGACCGTGGGGGCCGGCCAGGTCACGAAGATCGTCAGGTAGCGCTCGGCGGCGAAGGTCGTGGAGTGGCGCGCGAGCGCGGTCATAAGGTACCGGACGTGGCCTCGGGCTGGCCCAGGGCCGCGTCCAGTGTTGTCGCGGGCGGCAGCAGCCGGTGCAGTCCGGTGGCTCTGAGGACGCGCAGCGCCAGCGGGTGGGTGCAGACCAGACGGAGCTCGCCGTCCTGGTCGAGCACGCGGCCGCGGGCCCGGTACAGCAGACGCAGTCCGGAGCAGTCGAAGAAGTCGATCGGCGACAGGTCGATGACGACGCGTGGCGCGGGACCGGAGGTCGCCTCGTCGAGCCACGGACCGATCTCCGTCGCCGCGACGATGTCGATCTCGCCGCGGAACTCCAGTACCGTGTACCCCCGCTCCTGCCGGACGCGCAGATGCGGGGTGTCCGCGGCGGGTTCCTGCTGCACGACGGCATCGCCTCCAACCCGCTCCACCGGTCGGGAGCCTCCAACGGTGGGGAAGCGCGCAGCTGTTCCCCGCTCCAGCAAGGTACCCCCGATCGAGTGAATTTCAGCATGTTCGATTGACATATGTCTTCGAAACTTGGGCGTGTCTCGGCCGAGTTTTTTCGCGCCGTGAGCGAAGGGGTGCGAGAAGCTTACGAGAGGGCGTGCCACGCCTTGGACAGGGCTGTCCGGAACTGCTCCGTCTGGTGCGCGGTGAGCTCCCGCACCATCCGCTCCTCCAGTTCCCGCACGGGCTGCGCGCACTGCTCCAGCAGCGTGCGCGCGTCGTCGGTCAGCAGGATCAGCAGCTCGCGCCGGTTGCGCGGATTGCGCTCGCGACGGATCAGGCCGCGGCTCTCCAGGGAGCGCACCAGATCGGCGATCGACTGGGCGGTCACGAAGGAGTCCCTGGCCAGCTGGGCCGCCGACAGTCCGTCGTGCCGCTCCAGGACGGTCAGCGCCGTGTACTGCAGGGCGGTGATGCCGGACGGCTTGACGAGTTCGTCCAGACGGGAGCGCACGACGAGCTCCACCTGCTTCACCATGTAGAGCAGGGACGGGGGCGCCTTGTGCGACGTAGGTGCGGGCGTCGCCGCCTGGGGCGTCTGGGTGCTTGTCTGGGTGCCGGCCATGAGTCCGAGCGTAGACCATTGACAGGAAACCTGTCTGTAAAGAGACTGCGAACCAACAGGAATCCTGTTTGTTGAAATCTTGGCGACGATGCTGAGGAGTGGCGATGACCACCTTCGAGATCGACCCCGGTCGACTGTTCATCGGGGGACAGTGGCGCGAGGCCGCGGACGGAGCGCGGACCGAGGTGGTCGACCCGTCCCGGGGCGCGGTCGTCACCACTGTCGCGGAGGCGGGCGCCGCCGACGTGGACGCCGCGGTGCGGGCCGCCCGTGAGGCCTTCGACTCGGGCCGGTGGTCCGGGCTCAGCGGCCGGGAGCGCGGTCGCGTCCTGCTGCGCGTGGCCCAGCTGATCCGGGAGGAGGCCGACGAGATCGCCCGGCTGGAGAGCCTGGACGTCGGCAAGCCGATCACGCTGGCCCACGCGGTCGACGTCACCAACGCGGCCAACGACTACGAGTACTACGCCACCCTCGCCTTCTCCCTGGAGGGCGGCAACCGCGACATCCCGATGAACGCCCTCGCCTACACCAAGCGCGGACCGATCGGCGTCGTCGCCGCCATCACCCCCTTCAACTTCCCGCTGATCCTGGCCGGTTCGAAGCTCGCCCCAGCCCTCGCCGCCGGCAACACGGTCGTCCACAAGCCCGCCGACGAGACCCCGCTGAGCGCCCTGTACATGGCGGGACTGCTCCAGCGGGCCGGGGTGCCCGACGGCGTCGTCAACGTCGTCACCGGCACAGGCCCGGTCGCCGGCGAGGCGCTGCTGCGCCACCCCGGCGTCGACAAGATCGCCTTCACCGGCTCCACCGCGATCGGCCGGCACGCCGCGAGCATCGCCGGCGAGAACCTCAAGCAGGTCACCATGGAGCTCGGCGGCAACGCGGCGCACATCGTCTTCGAGGACGCGGACCTGGAGAAGGCCGTCGGCGCGGTCATCAAGGGCTTCGTCTTCAACACCGGCCAGTTCTGCATGGGCGGCCCGCGCCTGCTGGTGGCCCGCCCGGTCTACAGCACCCTGCTGAACATCCTCGCCGAGGCCGTCCCCGGAGTGCCCGTGGGCGACCCGCGCGCGGCGGAGACCGTCGTCGGACCGATGGCGAAGGAGAAGCACCTGCGCAAGGTCGAGGAGTACGTCGACCTCGCCCGCAAGGAGGGCGCACGCATCGTCTGCGGCGGTGAGCGGCTCGACCTCGACGGCGGCTACTACTACAAGCCCACCGTCATCGCCGACCTCCCGAACGACTCCCGGGTGATCCAGGAGGAGATCTTCGGCCCGGTCCTCACCGTCCAGCCCTTCGACACCGAGGACGAGGCGATCGCCCTCGCCAACTCCACGCCGTACGGCCTGGCCTCGGGCGTGCAGACCGGCAACCTCGCCCGCGCCCACCGGGTCGCGGACCGCCTCCAGGCCGGCATCGTCTGGGTCAACGACTGGGCCATGCTCGACCCGGCCGTCCCCTTCGGCGGCGTCAAGGACTCCGGCTTCGGTCGCGAGTACGGCCCCGAGGCGCTCGCCTCGTACACCAAGGTCAAGTCCGTCGTCGTCTCGCTCGACTGAACGCGCCGCACAGCAAAGGGAGTTCAACCGATGTCCATCACCACACGCGCGGCCGTCGTCGAGTCCGCCGGAGCACCGTTCACCCTCTCCGAGGTCGTCCTCGCCGAGCCCGGCCCGAGCGAGGCGGTCGTCCGGCTGGTGGCGGCCGGCCTGTGCCACACCGACCTGGGTGTGGCAAGCGGCGGACTGCCCTTCCCGCTGCCGGGCGTCCTCGGCCACGAGGGCGCGGGGGTCGTGGAGGCGGTCGGCCCGGCCGTCACCGGAGTGGCCCCCGGCGACCACGTCGTCCTCTCCTTCACCTCCTGCGGCGAGTGCCGCAACTGCCACGGCGGCCACCCCGCCTACTGCGCGACCTGGCTGCCGCTGAACCTGATCGGGGGCCGCCGCGCCGACGGCACGAGCACGATCAGCCGCGACGGCGAGCCGCTCGGCGGGCACTTCTTCGGCCAGTCCTCCTTCGCCGAGCGGGCCCTCGTCGACGAGCGCAGCCTGGTCAAGGTCGACCCCGAGGTACCGCTGGCGTCGATCGCCCCGCTGGGCTGCGGGGTGCAGACCGGCGTCGGTGCCGTCTGGAACGTCCTGAAGCCCACGGCCGGCGGCACGGTCGTCGTCCTCGGCGCCGGAGCCGTCGGCCTGTCCGCCGTCATGGCCGCCGTGCTCAGCCCCGCCACCACGATCATCGCCGTCGACCGGGTCGCCGAACGTCTGGAGCTCGCCAAGGAGTTGGGCGCCACCCACACTGTCGACGCCGGACAGACGACGCTCGGCGAGGCCATCGCCGAGATCACCGGCGGCCGGGGCGCCGACGGCATCGTGGAGACCACGGGCAGTACGGCCGTGCTGCGCCAGGGCGTCGACGCGCTCGCCGCCCGCGGCACCCTGGTCGTCGTCGGCGCACCGCCCTTCGGCAGCGAAGTCGCCCTGGACGTCAACGGGTTGCTCAGCGGCAAGCGGGTCGTCGGCCTCACCCTCGGCGACAGCGAGACCCAGACCTTCATCCCCGCCCTGGTGGATCTGGTCAAGGCCGGGCGGCTCCCGCTGGACCGCCTGATCGGCACCTACGCCTTCGAGGACATCGGCCAGGCGGTCCAGGACATGACCTCGGGCAAGACCATCAAGCCGGTGCTGACCTTCTGACGGATCATCAGCACCAGTTTCCCGGTGGTCCGGCCGGTGTCGCCGAGCCTGTGCGCCTCGGCGGCACCGGCCAACGGGAACGTCCCCGCGATGGTGGCGTGCGGCTTGCCCGCCCTCACCCGTTCGGCGATGGTCCGCATCCCGGCCCGGTCGGCGTCCACGAGCATCCGCACCGCGCGCACCCCGAGCCGTGCGGGCGCAGCACCCGCAGCGAGCGCATCGCGTTGTCCCCGCCCAGGCCGCGCAAGAACGCGTGCCTGCCCGCGCCGGCCGTCCCGATCACATACGCGCCGCGCGCCTTGGCGATCTGCAAGATTCTTCCTGGCCGCGGCCGGCCTCCTCGACGGCCGCCGCGCCACCACCCGCTGGAAGGTCGCCGACCGCTTCCGCCGGAGGCACCCGGAGGTGGACCTCCACCCGGACGTCCTCTTCGTCGACGACGACCGGGTGCTGACCTCGGCCGGTGCCGCCTCCGGCAGCCGGTGCCCGAGACCGGCTCCGCGAGCACCGCGGCCACCCGGGCCAGGGCCCTGGAGCACGACCCGCTGAACGGATCGCCCCGCCCCGGCGTCGAAGAGACACGGCACGGTGAACGACCGGAGGGACGGGGACGGGTATGCGCGCAGGACTGGTGGCGGTGACGGGGGCGGTGGCACTGATGGCCGTCGTGGGCTGCGGGGCGGGGGAGCGGGCGGACGTGGTCGTCGAGGGAACGCCGCCGGCGACGCCGTACGACGGACCGCTGGACATCGCCACGAAGACCCTCGACGAGAGCACCCCACAGGCCCTGCTCACCGAGTCCGGTGCCGCGGGCCGGGCGCTGGAGTGCGACGGCGAGATCTACACCGGCGGCGGCCCCGACGGCTGGAGCAGGCGCGACGGCGGTGACACCCCGGAGGACGGGCTGCGGCTCTTCTTCGACATGTTCGAGCCGGAAGTCCCCCGCTCCGGCTACCGCGTGGAGCGCACGGCGGACGACCGCGTCCTGTACTCGTACGACATCGGCGGCCGGACGAAGGTCGCGGTCGTCGTCGCCCAGGACCAGGAGGAAAGGCCGGGCTGGGGGCCGGAGACCCACGCCTCCTGCGACCCGGCCGAACTCCCCGCGAGCTTCACCGACTCCGTCGGCCACGAGATCTGGACCGACCGCGCCGGGAAGCGGGTACCGACCACCTCCCTGTCCAGCTACGCCGGCGCGGAGCACTGCGGTTGGGAGAAGACGCACTTCCTGGGGACCGGCCGGGGCGAGGACCACCGGCAGTACGTCCGCGACCCCGACGGTGTGCTCGAAAGCGGCCTGCTCACCGCCCCGTACGACGGCGACGTCCGGATGCCCGACGACGCGCACGACACCGGATACCGCTACCGGGACTGGCGGTTGTGGCTGGCGGAGGACCGCACGACGGCCTACGTCCGCACCTCCGACGGCGTCGAGGCCTGGCCGCTGGCGAAGGAGATGGTGGCCTGCAAGTGACCGTCCCGGTCAGCGGCTCGCGTGCAGGGCGACCAGCAACTGCCAGACCTGGTCGGCGATTTCGTCAGGTGTACCGCCGAGGTCGCCGTGCAGCCAGTCGGCCAGGACGCCCGCGAAGGTCGCGGCGACGGCGGACGCCACGAGCGGGGCGTCCGCCGCGCCCGCCCGCTCGCGCTCCCGCAGGCTGTAGGCCCGCAGGTCCCGGTGCAGCACCCGGCCGAGCGGGCCACCGCCGCCCGGTGCGAGCAGGCCGCGGTAGAGCGGGGCGTGCGGGGTGAGCGAGGCGAAGAACCCGCCGAGGGCGGCGGGCGCCCGCACCGGGTCGGGCCGCCCCTGCCAGGCGTGCAGTGCCTCCACGGCCTCGCGCACGACATCGGCGCACGCGTCGACGGCGAGGGCCTCCAGATCGGGATAGTGCACGTAGAACGTGGCCCGGCCGACACCGGCCCGCCGCACCAGCGCCGCCACGCCCACCTCCTCCAGCGGCCGCTCCGCACACTCCGCCAGCAGCGCGGCCCGCAGCCTCGCCCGCGTCCGCGCCGCCCGCGGGTCCTCGGCCTCCGCCCGGATCACCGCGCGATCAGTACGGCGGCCAGGGCGAGCGCACCGGGCAGCGCCTGGGCGACCAGGATCCGCCGGTTCGCGGTGACCGCGCCGTACACGCCCGCGACGATCACGCACGACAGGAAGAACACCTGCGCGGCGAACCCCGTCGCATCGTCGGCGACGAGCCCCCACACCAGCCCCGCCGCCAGAAACCCGTTGTACAGCCCCTGATTGGCGGCCATCGCGGCAGTCCGCCGCGCCATCTCCGCATCGAACCCGTGGAAGCCCATCCCCGGCTTCTTCTGCCACAGGAACATCTCCATCACCAGGATGTAGACATGCAGCGCCGCCACCAGCGCGACCAGCACATTCGCCAGGATCTCCATGATCTCCCTCTGCTTCTTGGACAGGTGTCCCGTTATAGTGGACACCTGTCCAAGAAGTCCACCTGTCCCAGGGTGCGGGTGCGCGGGCCGTGGCCACACTGGAGACATGACCCGAGCAGCGGCACGCACCGCGCAGCAGCGCAAGCACGACACGCTCCACCGGCTGGAACAGGACGTCGACGTCTGGGTCGCCACGGCCGCCGAGGACGGCGCGGCTCCCTATCTGGCCCCGCTCTCCTACGTCTGGGACGGCGCCGTCCTGCTGGTCGCCACCCCGGTCAACGCGCCCACCGGCCGTGCTCTTCTCGACACCCGCGTGGCACGCCTCGCCGTCGGCCCCGCCGACGACGTGGTCATGATCGAGGGCCGCGCCGTCCCCGTACCGCCCTACGAACTCCCGGAGGAGGACGCCGAGATCTTCGCGGGCAAGACCGGCTTCGACCCCCGTGAACTGGCCACGCCCCACCTGTACTTCCTCATCCGCCCACAGCGGATCCACTCCTGGCGGACCCGCGAGGAGGAGACCGAGGGGTGCGAGGTGATGCGGGACGGGGAGTGGCTGGTGGCCGGCTGAAACGGGGGGTGAACCCAAGGCACCCGGTTCAGTCCCGGCCTCCCTTCTCCTTCGCCGGCCAGGCCCCCGTCGAGCGTTCGATGGCCTTCGCGCCCGTGCGGTCGGCCGCGCTGCGGGCCACCGCGAAGATCGCTCCCTGGAGCGCCGCGGCCAGCAGGATCTCGGCCCAGCCGCGATCACGGTCCAGGGCGTCGGGGGCGTCGTCCTCGTGCCGGATCGCCTTCCACGCCTTGCGGAAGGCGATCCCGGCCAGCGCGCCGCTCGCCCAGCCGAGGACGAAACCCACGGGCTGGTACACGAGAGGGAGCTTCCTTTTCCTGTTCCGGGCCACGAGGTCCTCCTCCTTGAGCTGCTTCAGCGCCGTATCGCCTGGTCAGGGCCGCCCCCGAGGCGGGACCTCCTCCTCCGCGCGGACCGGCACCGGCGCGGAGCCGTCCCCGAAGGGGCGGCCGCCGAGCCGCTCCCGGCCGTGCGGGGTGAGCCAGCCCGCCAGGTCCGGACCGACGGGAACGATCCTCGTCGGATTGATCCCGGAGTGCACCTGGTAGTAGTGCCGTTTGATGTGGTCGAAGTCGACGGTGTCACCGAATCCCGGAGTCTGGTACAGGTCACGGGCGTACGCCCAGAGCGCCTGGTCCTCGGTCAGCTTCCAGCGGTTGCACTTGAAGTGTCCGTGGTACACGGCGTCGAAGCGGACGAGCGTGGTGAACAGCCGGACGTCGGCCTCCGTGATCGTGTCGCCGACCAGATAGCGCTGCCCGGAGAGGAGTGAGCTCAGCAGCTCCAGCCGCCGGAAGAGCGCCGCGCAGGCCGTCTCGTACTCCTCCTGACCACGGGCGAAGCCCGCCCGGTACACCCCGTTGTTCACGTCCTCGTACACCTCGGCCATCACGGCGTCGATCTCGTCCCGCAGCTTCTCGGGATAGAGGTCGGGTGCGCCGGGCCGGTGCAGGGCCCGCCACTCGGTGGCCAGGTCGAGCGTGATCCGCTGGTAGTCGTTCGTCACCAGCCGACCGCTGGGCACGTCCACGATCGCCGGCACGCTGACCCCGCCCGGGTAGCCGGTCTCCCGCCGGTCGTAGGCCTCGCTGAGATGGCGGATGCCGAGGACCGGGTCGCGGTCGTCCGGATCGAGGGTGAAGCGCCAGCTGCGGTCGTCCTGGATCGGGTCGGCGATCGCCAGCGACAGCGCGTCCTCCAGGCCGAGCAGCCGCCGGGAGATCATCGCCCGGTTCGCCCACGGGCAGGCACGGCTGACCACCAGACGGTAGCGCCCGGCCGTCACCGGCCAGCCGTCCCGGCCGTCCGCGGTGATCCGGTCCGTGAAGTGACTTCTGGACCGCTCGAACCGCCGGTGCCCGTACGCGCTGTTGCCGCCGCCCCCGCCGCTCATGGAACCTCCCGAGGTCGAGGTCGGTGTGCGCGGGCCCCACCGGCCACCGGAGCCCTCCTGCCGACCGCGTTCCCCGATTTCCGCCGACGTCACGGTGTGATCCCGGCTGAGCGCTCCAGCGCGGACATGAGAGCCCCGCCGCGACGGGGGAGCGCGGCGGGGCCTGACTGTCGGGTGCCCGGTGAGGGCCGGTTCATGCGCCCGGGCGACAGATTTTTCTACGAGTCGGCCGTGGCCGGGTCAGCGGGTCGCGGCCGCCACCGTCGGCTCTGCCACGAACACCGGTATCTCCCGGTCGGTCTTCTTCTGGTAGTCGGCGTACGGCGGATACGCGGCGACGGCACGCTCCCACCACGCGTCCTTCTCCGCCCCGCTGATCTCGCGGACCGTCATGTCCTGCTTCTCGGGCCCGTCCTGGAGCTCCACCTCGGGGTCGGCCTTGAGGTTGTGGTACCAGACCGGGTGGGTGGGCGCCCCGCCCTGGGAGGCGACGAGCGCGTACCGCCCGTCGTGCTCGACCCGCATCAGCGGCGTCTTGCGGAGCTTGCCGCTGCGCGCGCCCCGGGTGGTCAGCAGGACGACCGGGAGCCCCGTGTCCATCAGTGTCGTGCCCTTGGTGCCGCCGGAGCTCTCGTACAACTCCACCTGCTCGCGCACCCATTGGGTCGGGCTGGGTTCGTACTCGCCTTCGAGAGGCATGGTATCCGTCCCCTTCGTCACATGGTCGTTCCGATCGGCTGTCCCCCTCAACACCGATGCCCCCGCGATTCATCCGCACCGGTCGGCCCGCCCCCGACGCCCTTACCTCCCACTCGGGACCATGACGAAGTCGACCGACACCGACCCCGACACCGACCCCGACACCCGCGCCGTCGTCGAGGAACTGCTGTGCCGCATCGGCGAGGGCGACCCCGAGCGGATCGCCGCGCTGTACGCCGACGGCGTCGACCGGCGGCTGTCCCGGCCCGAGGACGGACACGGCCGCACCGAGACGCCCTGGATCCGGCACCGCGCGGGCCGGGCCGACGCGGCCGACCACTACCGGGCCTGGCCGCGCGTCCTCGTCGACGGCGCCGACGCCGTGGTGCTGGGCGAGAGCCGCCAGACCGCGGCCCATACCGGGCATCCCTACCGGGCCGGATTCGCCCTGCACCTCACCGTCGCCTACGGTCTGACGTAGCTGCGGGCAGTCGTGCCTCCCCCAGTGCCTTAAAGGCCTGGGAGGTGCCCCCAGGCGGCACGGGTGGCCGCAGCGGCACCCCGCAGGCGCGGGCAGGCGAACCCCACCCCCGCCCAGCCGGGCCCGCCCAGCCGGGCCGCGCCCGCCTACGTCACCATCGCCACGGCCAGCACGGTCATCACCCCGCTCGACACGAGCGCGGTCGCCAGGCGCCCCCGGCGGCCGGTCAGCGTCCGGCCCAACAGGGCGCCACTCCCGGCCAGCAGCAGCTGCCAGCTCGCCGACGCGGCGAAGGCCGCCAGCACGAACACGCCCTGTTCCAGGGGCCGTACGGAGTCCGTGGTACCGGTGCCGAGCACCAGCGCGGCGAAGTAGACGACGGTGGTCGGGTTGAGCAGCGTGATGCCGAGCAGACCGACGTAGGCCCGGGCGGCGTTCGGCGGCGTGGGCACGGAGCGGGTGGCGAGCCGGTGGGCCCGGTACTGGCGTACGGCCGTCAGCGCGCCGCGCACTGCGAGGACCAGCAGCACCAGGGCCGAGGCCCAGCGCAGCGGCACCAGCACCGGCCGCAGCGCGGCGGCGAGAGCCGATCCGCCGACGGTGGCCAGGAGGGCGTAGAGCCCGTCGGCGGTGGCGACGCCGAGCGCGGCGCACGCGCCGGTGCGCAGAGAGGTACGGGCGGTGAGGGAGACGAGGTAGGTCGCGACGGCCCCGACGGGCACGGCGATGCCGTAGCCCGCGATCAGGCCCGCGACGAGCGCGGCCGTCACGGACGCGCGGGATCGGGCCTCCGGGGACGGCCGGGCTGCTGCTGGACCCGCGCCGGAAGGACGGCGTCGGACATCAGCGGCAGCGGAACGGCGAATCGAGACATGGCGGGATCCTGTGGCCCACCCCCACCCACCGGCAAGCGATTTTCCCGTCCCGAGGCCGATGCCCCCCACGGACCCCCACGGACCCCCACGGTGTTCAGCCCTTGCCCCGCAGCAGGGCGCAGACGAAGTCCTCCTGGAGGGCGCGCATCCGCGCCAGCACGGCGGGGGTCTGGGCCGCGTTGATCTGACCGGTCACCGAGAACGTCAGCGAGCGGCGGCCGTCCGGGGTCGCGGCCATCAGCTGGGTGTACCCGGGGAAGTTGCCGGTGTGCCCGAGCACCACACCGCAGCGCGTCTGGTACCGGAAGATGCCGAGGCCGGTGCTGTTGCGCCCCGGCCCGGCCGGCTGGGAGGCACCGGACCGCCACCGCCGCTGCTCCCGTACGACCGCCCTGCCGTACAGCGCGCCTCCGGCGTAGCCGCGGATGAACCTGGTCAGGTCTGCCGGCGTGGAGACGATCCCGCCGGAGGCCCAGGCACCGGAGGCGCTCAGCAACTCGCTGACGTCCACGGGCGGCCCGGGCGGGGAGACGTGGTACCCGTGGAGATGGGGCACGGGCATCCGGTACCCCTGCGGCAGGCTGGTGCGGCTCAGGCCCAGCGGCCGGTACACCAGCGTGCGCAGCAGCTTCTCGTACGGCGTCCCGGTGGCCGCCTCCGCCATCAGTGCCACGGCGATGTTGTCCGAGTTGGAGTAGTGGTACCGGCTCCCGGGCCGGAAGCGCAGGGGTTCGCCGGCCGCGTAGTCGAGCAGATGGTGCGGGTCGAAGCGGTGGTGCGGATCGGCCTGAACCTGGGCGCGGAACACGGGGGACTCCGAGTAGTCCGGCAGTCCGCTGGTGTGGTTCAGGAGCTGTCGGAGCGTCACTTTGCCCCAGATCGAGGGGAGTTGGGGAAGGCGTTGGCGCAGGGTGTCGTCCAGTCGCAGCCGGTGGCGGTCCACCAGGCTCAGCGCGACCGCCCCGCTGAACGCCTTGGCCGTGCTCGCGATCCGCATGTGGTCGGACGTCCGGGGCTGCCGCCCGGTGGTGAGGTCGGCGACACCGGCCCGCACGACCCGCGTCCTCCCGTCCCGGCGCAGCACGGCGATGGCGCCCGGCGGCCCGCCGGGACCGTCCAGGAACGCCTCCAGCCGGCGCTGCAGTGTGCGGTCGTCCGGCGTCCCCGAGGCGGCACCGGCCTGGCCGGCCGCGGTGGCCGGGGCCAGCGCGCCCAGGCACACCACGAGGACGGACAGGGCCCGCGACCGCCGTCGGAGCGGGGTGAGACGGGCGAGGGCGGAACGCAGGGGCATGAGGGCTCCCGGGGTGCGAACGGCTGGAAAGACAAGCCTCCGTGCGCCCCGGGCAGACCGCCGCCCGGGTTGCTGCACACGGCCCAGCGCCGAGTCCGCGCTGACGCCACCGCACGCGCCGCGTCCGCCGCCCGGGCAAAGTGTGTGCGCAGTCTCAGCGACACGCCGTGCCGGCGGCGTGTCGCTGAGACTTTCGCGACACTTCGAGGCCGCTGACCGGATTCGCCCACGGCATCCGCCCCGAGTCCGAACGGGGGTGGCCTTCCCGCTCGCATAGGGTTCCCGGGTGACCGAACAGGACGAGAAGCCGCCCTTCCTCTACGTCGTCGTCTGCGCCGCCGGTATCGCCTCGGGCGTCGGCAAGCTGATCACCGCCGCACAGGAACGCCGGTGGCAGGTCGGGGTCATCGCGACCCCGCACGCCATGAACGGCTTCTTCGACGCCGCCGCCGTCGAGGCACAGACCGGCCGGCCGATCCGCTCGGCCTGGCGTCGCCCCGGTGACCCGCGCCCCTTCCCGGACCCGGACGCGGTCGTCGTCGCCCCGGCCACCTTCAACACCGTGAACAAGTGGGCGGCGGGCATCGCCGACACCCTCGCCCTCGGCACCCTGTGCGAGGTGATCGGCCAGGGCATTCCCGTCGGTGTCCTGACCTGCGTCTCCGACGCGCTCGCCGCCCACCCCGCCTACCAGGACAGCCTCATACGGCTGCGCGGGACGGGCGTACGGTTCGGACACCCGTACGAGGGCGGGGAGTTCGGCTGGGAACGGGCGCTGGACCTGCTGGAGTGAGTCACCCGGGGGAGGCGCCCAGGTCGACGTACGCTCCCTTTCGGTACCCCACCGACGTCAGGAGTGGCGACGATGCAGTACGTGAAGCTCGGTTCGACGGGCCTGGACGTGTCCCGGATCTGTCTGGGCTGTATGACCTACGGTCTGCCCGACCGGGGCGTGCACGAGTGGACCCTCGACGAGGAGGCCTCGCGTCCGCTGATCCGGCAGGCGCTGGACGTCGGCATCAACTTCTTTGACACCGCGAACGTCTACTCCGACGGCACCAGCGAGGAGATCGTCGGCCGGGCGCTGCGCGACTTCGCCCGCCGCGACGAGATCGTCCTCGCCACGAAGGTGCACGGCCGGATGCGCACCGGCCCCAACGGCGGCGGACTGTCCCGCAAGGCCATCCTGGCCGAGCTCGACCACAGCCTGACCCGCCTCGGCACCGACCACGTCGACCTCTACCAGATCCACCGCTACGACCCGCACACGCCGGTCGAGGAGACGATGGAGGCGCTCCACGACGTGGTCAAGGCGGGCAAGGTCCGCTACCTCGGGGCGAGTTCGATGTACGCCTGGCAGTTCTCCAAGATGCAGCACACCGCGGAACGGCACGGCTGGACGAGGTTCGTCTCCATGCAGAACCACTACAACCTCCTCTACCGCGAGGAGGAACGCGAGATGCTGCCGCTCTGCGCCGACCAGGGCGTCGGCGTCCTGCCCTGGAGCCCCCTGGCCCGGGGCCGCCTCACCCGCGACTGGGGAACCCGCACCGAGCGCAGCGCCACGGACACCTTCGGCAGCACCCTCTACCTCGAGGGCGACCACACCATCGTCGAGGCGGTCTCCCGCATCGCCGCCACCCGCGAGGTCCCCCGAGCCCAGGTGGCCCTGTCCTGGCTACTCCACCAGAGCACGGTGACGGCCCCGGTCATCGGCGCGTCGAAGCCCCGGCACATCGAGGACGCGGTGGCGGCGGTGGAACTCCAGCTGGCCGAAAAGGAACTCCAGGACCTGGAACAGCCCTACAGCCCCCATCCCATCGCCGGCCACTGAGACTCACCCAAAGGGGCGCGGAGCCGCACCCGCCACACGACTAATGCGCCTCCGACGGCGACGCGAACTCCGTCCCACAGGGCCCCGCCCCTTCGCTCTCGAGCAGAGGAACCCGCTCCCCACTCATGGACAAGGTCCGATAGAACCGCCCGATCCGTTCCGCCGACCGCCCCACATAGTGCCCGATGAACGACCGCCGGAACCGAGCCTCGCTCCGGTTCGGCGGAGACCCGTGCACCAGGCTCCCGTTGAAGAACAGGACGTCCCCCGGCGCCATGTCCACCGGCACGGGCGCCAGCCCGGCCGGCGGCGGCACGTACTCCCGCGCGAACGACACCTCCGCGTCCGCCTCCTCCGGACAGAACACCTCCATCCGATGCGTACCGGGAACGACTTCGAGCCCCCCGTTGGCCCGGTCGATCTCGTCGCACGCCAGCCAGGCCGCCACACACGTGCCCGGCTCCACCCGCAGATAGAAGTTGTCCTGGTGCAGCGCCTGCCCCCGCGCGCCCGGCGGCTTGAAGTAGTACATGCTCTGCGCGGCCAGCACCTCCTCGCCCAGCAGCGTCTCCAGTACCTCCCGCAACCGCCCGTCCAGCAGCACCCGCCGCGCGAGCGCGCTGATCTCGTGCGGATGCATCACCCTCGGATACCGGTCGAGCGGATCGTCACCGGCGCGCGGTTCGAAGTGCCCCGGCACCGGCCGCCCCGCCGCCTGCAGTTCCGTGAACTCCGCACGCAGGCGCTCCACTTCGTCGTATCCGAACAGCCCCCGGACGACGGTGAAGCCGTCCTCCTCGTACCGGCGCACCATGGTGCCCTCCTCGTCTCCTCGATCGTCCCCCTTATGTTGAGGCGGACTCGGCCCACCGGAGGATGCCCATGCGTGCTGACGACCTGCCCGCCCCTGCCGGGCCAAAGGACCGGGGGGACCCCTCCCCGCCGCCGGGTCTGGTGGTGGCCGCACACTTCGACGAGCGGGCCGGGTACGGTGTCAACCGGCCCCGGGGATCGGACAGTTGGCTGTTCACCTGGACGACCGGCGGTCGGGGGCGGTTGCGTCAGGGCGGGAGCGAGACCGAGGCCGGCACAGGCGATCTGGTCGTCCTCGCGCCGGGTGTCCCGCACAGCTACACCGTCGAACCCGGCGCCGCGCACTGGCGGTTCTGGTGGGCGCACTGCCAGGCCCGCCCGTCGTGGACCCCGTGGCTGCGCCCGTACGGCACCGGCGACGGCCTGTATGCCGTGACCCCCGTCCCGCCGGACCTGCACCACAGGGTCGAGGCGGCCTTCCGGCGCCTGCACGCCGACGCCCGGTGGACCGGGGGAGCACAGGAGGCGCCGGAGGGCTCCGGGATCGTCGTGGCGCACGCCACCGCCGCCCGCGAACTCGCCCTGTGCGCACTGGAGGAGGCCGTCCTGCTCACCACGGCCGCCGCCCGCCCGCCCCTTCGGCCGCCCGGCCTGGACGAGCGCGTCCGACGCGTCCAGGCGATCCTCTCCGCCGACCCCGGCGCCCCGCACACCGTCGGCTCCCTCGCCGCGCGGGTCGCGTTGTCCCCCTCACGCCTCTCCCACCTCTTCACCGAGCAGACCGGGCAGTCCCCGATGCGGGCCCTGCGCGAGGCACGGCTGCGGTACGCCGCCCGGCTGCTGGAGGGCACCGGTCTCTCCGTGGAACGTGTCGCCGCCGCCTCCGGATTCGCGAGCCCCTTCCACTTCACGCGCGTCTTCCGAGCCCGCTACGGGAGCCCGCCGGGGGCGTACCGGGGCGGAATACGCGCCACAATGGACCTCCCGGGAAACTCACCCCTAAAGCGGCGGCAAAAAGGGACACCCATACCGGGACCCTCCCGAACGCAGACAGTGCATTGACGTTTCGTCAATTCCTCGGCTCCCGCACGCCATGCACGAAACCGCGAGATCTCTTGTTCCTCCTGGTCCGGCTGTGCGAAGGTGTGGCGTGTCGGCGCACGGACAACGTTTTCCCTCTGTGCGCGCGAGACCCCTGTGTTCCGTCGCACCCCCCACGCTTCAAAAGAGCCGGCTCCTCCGCTGACCTCACAGGTGTCGAACCCTGCCTATTGCCGCATGTCCCTCTCCCCCAGGACATGCCTCCAGGAGGAATGCAGCCGTGAATGACGCAGGCCTGTCGAATTCCCCTTCGGCTCGCCGCCTCGACGCGACGGACGAACAGCTGAGCGCGGAACTGACCCAATGGACGGGGGAGGAGCCCGCGCTCCACCCCGTGGGTGAGCTGCTGGACCGGCACTGGGAGGCCGCCTTCGCCTACGCGCGGCTGTGCACCGACGGCGAACGCGCGGCCGGCATGCTCACCACGGCCGCCTTCACCCGGCTGTTCGGCGCGACCCAGCACCAGGACGGACCGACCGCCGCCTGGCGCCCCCATCTGCTGGCCACCGTCCGCCGGATCGCCGCCGAGTGGGACGCCGACGGCCGCCGTGACCTGCTCCACCCCGCCCTGCGCGCCCAGGACGACGAGGGCACCCCGGTCGCCGCCCGGCTCCTCCCGCCGGCCAACCGGCGCATGATCGCCCGCGCCTTCCAGCGGCTGCCCCAGTCGGCCCGCTGCCTGCTCTGGCACACCGAGACCGAGGCCGAACCCCTCGCGATCCCGGCCGGGCTGCTCGGCCTCGACGAGGAGGGCGCCCACGTCGAACTGCGCCGCTCCCGCGAGCGGCTGCGCGAGGAGGTCCTCCAGGTCCACCGCGAACAGGCCACCGACGACGAGTGCCACCGCTACCACCGGCTGCTGGACGTCACCTGCCGACGCGGAGGCATCGACGTCGACCCCGATCTGCGCGCCCACACCGAGCAGTGCCGGCACTGCGCGTACACCGCCGACCAACTGCTGCAGTTCGAGGGCCTCCTCGGTGTCGCCCTGGCCGAGGGCATCCTGGGCTGGGCGGCCGGCGCCTACCTGGAGGGCCGGGCCACCGCCGACGGACGCGAACGTACGGCGGCACCGGAGCGGGAGCGCCATCCGGCCGCCGTCGGAGAGGCCTTCGACGGCGCACCGGCCGAGCCCCGCACACCCGCCGCGGCCCCGCTGCCGCCCGCCGTCCCCACCGCTCCCCGGCCGGGGACCGAGATCGAACTCCGTTCCGCATCCCGCCGCTCCGACCGGAAGGCGGCCCGCCGGGCCCGCCGCCGCAACCTCACCGCCGCCGTCCTGACGGTCAGCGGAATGGTCGTCCTGCCCCTCGTGGTGTGGGCCGCCCTGGGCTCCGACGGCGGCACCGGCTCGACCGCGGGCGACGCCGCGAAGACCCCGTCCGCGGGCACCGACACCGCCACCGACACCCCGTCCTGGATCGCCGACCAGGAGACCCAGGGCACCCTGCGCGGCCGGCTGCACAACGTCGCCTCCGGGCTGTGCATCGGCGTCGTCGGCGGCAAGGCCGTCAAGGGCGCCGAGACCGGGCTCGCCGCCTGCTCCTCCGACGCGGGCCAGCAGTGGACGTACGAGACCGACGGGCTGCTGCGCAGCGCGGCCGATCCGAACCTGTGCCTCGACTCCCACCTCGGCTACTCCGTGCGGCTGGGCACCTGCACGGACTCCTCCGCGGCGGCCGCGAAGAACGTCCGGTACGACTTCACCCTCCAGGGCACGCTCATCCCGCGCTCCGACCAGAACCTGGCCCTCGCTCCCGCCGCCACCGACGGCTCGGGGGCCCTGGTCCTGAAGAACCGCGCCAACGGCACCTCCCAGCGCTGGGTGATCGACACCTCGCAGCCCGACCCGCAGATGGAGTTCGTCAACTGGGGCGTCGACGACACCGCGTCCGGCACGCCGACGCCGACCCCCAAGGCGGCCGAGCCGCAGACGGCCGACCCGACACCGTCGGCCACCCCGACCCCGAAGAGCTCGTCCTCCACCTCCTCCTCGGGAACCTCCTGCTCGTACTTCTCCTGGTACTACTGCACCTGGGGCGGCAAGGACGGCGGCTCCGGGTACGGCTACGGCGGCTCCGACTACGGCTCCTCCGGCGACGGGTACGGCTCCGGCAACGGTTCCCACTCCGGCGGCGGACGCCACTGAAAGACCGCGAGGACGACCCCGGCCCCTGCCGGGGCGGCCGGCACTACCGCGCCCCGCCGAGCGGCTCGCGCAGCTACTCCTCGAACAACCCCAGCTCCGCCCAGATCGTCTTCCCCTGAGCGGTGTGCCGAGACCCCCACCGCTGAGTGAGCTGAGCGACCAGCAGCAACCCCCGCCCACCCTCGTCCCACATCTTCGCCCGCCGCAGATGAGGCGCGGTATGACTGGTGTCGGACACCTCACAGATCAACGTCGTCTCGTCGTGGATCAGCCGCAGCCTTATCGGATGCGTGCCGTACCGGATCGCGTTGGTGACCAGCTCGCTCACCACCAGCTCGGCCGTGAACGACGCCTCGCTCATCGCCCAGTGCGCCAGCTGGTCGACGACCTGCTTGCGGATCGGCGCGACCAGCGCCGGGTCGGCGGGGATCTCCCAGGTCGCGACCTGCGCGGCGGGCAGCCCCCGGGTGCGCGCCAGCAGCAGCGCCACGTCGTCGGCGACGCCCCCGGCCGGCAGCAGGGCGTGCAGCACCCGGTCGCAGGTCTCGTCCAGGGAGTCCGAGTACGCGGCGAGGGCCTCGCTCAGCAGCCGGTGCCCGGCCTCCGGGTCCCGCTCGCCGGACGCGAGCAGCCCGTCCGTGTAGAACGCGAGCACACTGCCCTCGGTCAGCTCCAGCTCGGCCGACTCGAACGGCAGTCCGCCGACGCCCAGCGCGGGACCGGCGGGCAGATCGATCCGGTGCGGCGCGGAACCCGGCCGCAGCAGCAGCGGCGGGGGATGCCCGGCCCGGGCCAGCGTGCACCGCCGGGACACCGGGTCGTACACCGCGTAGAGGCAGCTCGCGCCGACCTCGCCGGGGCTGCTGTCGCCCCCGGACTCCTCGGAGAGCCGTACGACGAGATCGTCGAGGTGGGTGAGGAGCTCGTCGGGGGCCAGGTCGATGTCGGCGAGGGTGCGCACGGCGGTCCGCAGCCGGCCCATGGTGGCCGAGGCCTGGATGCCCTGTCCGACGACGTCCCCGACGACCATGGCGACCCGCATCCCGGACAGCGGGATCACGTCGAACCAGTCGCCGCCCACCCCGGCGCGCGCGGCCGGCAGATAGCGGGAGGCGGCGTCGACGGCGACGGTCTTGGGCAGGGACCGGGGGAGCAGGCTGCGCTGCAGGGCGAGGGCGGTGTCGCGCTCGCGGGAGAACCGGCGGGCGTTGTCGATGCAGACGGCGGCCCGGGCGGTGATCTCCTCGGCGAGCAGCACGTCGTCCGGGGTGAAGGGGTCCGGCCGCCGGTAGCGGGTGAGGACGGCGACGCCGAGGGTCGTGCCCCGGGCCCGGACCGGCACGGACATCGTGGAGTGGATGCCGAACTCGCGCACGCGTTCACCGCGCAGGGTGTCCCAGGCCAGCCAGGCGTTCAGCTCGTCGACGGAGGCGACGACGGTGCGGCCCGAGATCAGCGAGTCGGCCTGCGGCGAGCCCGCCGGATAGTGCTGGACGTCCCCGGGCTTGGCCACGGCCATCGGGTTGCCGGCGTTGACGGAGTGGTGTGCGGTGCGGCGCAGGCCCAGGGGGGCGGTGAGCCGGGGCGGCGGGTCCCCGCCGTCCTGCGGGTCGAGCAGATCGACGCTGACGAAGTCGGCGAGCGCGGGTACGCACACCTCGGTCAGCTCCTGTGCCGTCCGGGTGACGTCGAGGGTGCTGCCGATCCGTTTGCTGGCCTCGTTGACCAGCCGCAGCCGCTCGCGGGCGAGGTAGTTCTCGGTGAAGTCGTGCGCGGCCAGGCACACGCCCCGCACCCGGCCCAGGGCGTCGGTGACCGGCTTGAACCGCGCCAGCCAGGCGTGGGCCCGTTCCTCGCCGCCGGTGCGGGTGTAGATCTGGATGTCCTCCGCCCGCTCGTTGGCGAGCACCCGGATCATGTGCGCCTCCAGCTCGGCGCTCTGCGGCCGGCCGCCGATCTCGGAGAGCCGCAGTCCCCTTATGCGCTCCTCGGGCAGGCCGATCGCCGCGGCCATCGCGTCGTTGATCCCGGCCAGCCGCAGCCGCTCGTCGTAGACGGCGACGGCGCACGGCGACTGGGCCAGCGCGGCCGTGGCCAGCGGGTCGTCGGAGGGGCGGGGCGTGTCGCCGGTGAGCGGGGTCACGACGAGCCAGGAGCCCGGGGTGTCGTGGAGGGCCGGGCGGTGGTGGGCGAGCAGCCAGACCCGTACGGTGCGGCCGTCGCTGTGGCGCAGAGCGAGCGTTCCGTCCCAGCGGGGGCCGGTCGGCGCAGGAGGCCTTCTCTCGACCAGCAGCTCACCGACGGGCCGGCCCACGACCTCGGCCGGAGCCCAGCCCAGCAGGGTCCGGGCGCCGTCGTTCCATCCGACGACGGTGCCGGTGTCGTCGACGACCACCCGGGCCGTCGCGGCCTCGTCGAACGGATACTCCGGGCTCATCGTCGCCACTCCATCGCGGACACTCACAGTGAACAGGCGCGCCACATCTGTTCCAGCCTAGTCCGTCCCGTTCGCGCGCGGACAGGAACCCCCTCTGGGGGCCGGTCGAGTGTGTCCCGGCCGAGGTCAAGGGCCGATTCCGGCCGAAGTGGCCGGTTGGATGCGCCTGTCATCCGTGGGGTGTCAGGACACCTCCGGCCTCTTGACGGGCGGGAATGGCCCGTCGTCAGATTCTGTTTGGTCACGATCAGTTGTCAGATCAGTTGTGAGTACTTCTGGGTCCTGAGAGGGAGAGCCGCCAGTGACAGTCACTCGCAGATCCGTCTTGATCGCCTCCACGGCCGCCCCGGCCGTCGGAGTGCTCCTCGGCAGTCCGGCCGAGGGGGCGGAGGCGGCCGCGCGCGCCACCGGCCGCCACACGGTCGCCCTGCGCGACGGCTGGCGCTTCGCACTGGTCAACCCGGGCGGCATCACCGACCCGACCGGTGAGTACGCCGACGCGGCCGCCCCCGCCTACGACGACTCGGCCTGGCGCGAGGTGGCCGTCCCGCACGACTGGAGCATCGAGCAGACCGTTCCTGGCGACTGAGTAGTCCGGTCCCCTGTCGGGGACACCCTTTGGGCGTGAAAATCGGTCTGTGGCCGTCCGGCGGACGTCGTTTCCGCTTGGTGCGTTCCGAGCCTGTGACTGAGTGGGAGTGAGTCCTGTAGCCAGAACCCATGCTCAGCCGTGTGCCCCGAACGGTGTTGGGTACACTGGTCCCCCGCTTTCGCTCCGCGTCCGGCGCGCACGGATCGTGTCCGTGGTCCGGGGACGCGGGGGCGCCCGCGGCCGGAGGCCGCTGATGTGGGCAGCCCTCACGCGCTGGGGTACCCGGTCGGGTCTGGACGGTCCGATGCCCCTGCTCATCACTCCGGTGAGCAGGGGGCGGTGCCGTCCTCCCCCAGTGCCTTAAGGGCCTGGGAGGTGCCCCCATCCGGATCGGGTACCCCAGGGCGCGCCTTCCGATCGCCACGGCAGCCGCATGGTGGCGAGTGGGCTTGCGGGTCTCGGTGGTGAGGGGTTTCTGCCAGTGCTGGGCGCCCCACCGGCTGGTGTAGGCCGGGTCCACGGCGATGACGGGGATGCCGAGTTCGGCCGCCATGCTCACCAGCCGTGGCCACAGCCTGGAGGTTGGCAGGCCGGAGATGAGCTTGCGGAACTGCTTGCGGCGCCCATGCTTCTCGCGGGTCTTCTCCGAGGCGAAGTCGAGGTCCTCGACCGCGATGGCGAGGTGGTGGCGCCTGGCCCAGCCCAGCAGGCGGATCAGGGCGTGGCGGACTTGGGCGTCGCGGTGCCGGGCGGCGCCGGTGAGGTAGTAGCCGAAGCGGAGCGGTGCGCCGACGGGGTTGCCATGCTCGTCGAGGCGCCAGGCGGCGAGGTGGTCGGCGTTGGTGTCCACGCCGACCAGGCAGCCCGCGCGGGCAAACAGCACCTGACGTGGAAAGTCGCCTACGAACCAGGGGTGTTGAAGGCGGTGGCCCGGCGCGACGGCAAGGTCGTCGCCACCGACGACCTGCGCACGCCGTACGGCTCACCCCCGACCGTAAGTCCCTCCCGGCGGACGGGTGTTCACTCGTCTTCGTCACGGCCGATGTCGTCGACGGGCACGGGGTCGTCGTCCCGGACGCCGAGCACCTCATCTCCTTCGCGGTCAGCGGCGGCTCGCTCGCCGGGCTGGACAACGGGCGGGAGGAGAGCGCCGAGCGGTACCAGGCGAGCACCCGGACCGCCTTCCACGGCAAGGCCCTTGCGATCGTCCGCTCGGGAACCGAAGCGGGTCCTCTGAAGGTGACCGCGCGCGTGGACGGGCTGCGCGCGGGCAGCGCGACCGTGCGCACCACCCGAGCCCGCTCGGTGGCCGCCACGCCCGCTGCCGAGTTCGCCCCCGCCTACCCGGAACCCGTGAACTTCCCCTACGTGGACGCCATTTACTCCGGCCGGACCGGCACCCTGCCCGCCGCGATGCTGGACGGGAACCCGGCCACCGGCTGGTCCAACGCCTTCGCCAAGTCCGCCACCGCCCTGCTGCCCGCCTTCAGCGGGGCCCGGGCGCAGGACTGGGTCTCGGTCGACCGGGGGCATGCCCGGGACTTCGGCCGGGTGGCGGTCTCCTTCACCGTCGACGCCACCCACGGTCTGCCCGCGGCGGTCGAGGTCGCGGTGGGGGACGGGGAGCGGTACACGCCGGTCACCGGGGCGGTCGTGGACTGGGCCGCCGACTCGGACGCGCCGACCGTCGTCACCTTCGACGCGGTGCGCGGCTCCCGGCTGCGGCTGACACTGACCAGCGGTGCGCCGGGCACGGTCCGAGGGGCGGTGCGGATCAGCAAGCTGGAGGCGTAGGCCCGGCCACGGTCCGGGCGGGGCCTTCCGGTCTCGTCCGGACCGTTGACGCGGTGTCATGACTGGGACAAGCATGTCCCTGCACCTGTTTGGGAGCGCTCCCATGACGCTGATCGAGGAGCCCGGACGTGAAACGACGCAGAACCGCCCTGCTGTCCCTCGCGGCCCTGCTGGGCGCGGCCCTCACCGCGCTGCCCGCCCAGCAGGCCGGCGCCGACGAGGTCGAGCAGGTCAGGAACGGTGGCTTCGACACCACCACCGACCCCTGGTGGACCAGCAACGTCACCGCCGCCCTGTCCGGCGGACGCCTGTGCGCGGACGTCCCCGGCGGCACCGTCAACCGCTGGGACTCCGCGATCGGCCAGGACGCGATCACCCTGGTCAAGGGGTCCTCGTACCGGTTCTCCTTCGCCGCCTCCGGCGTGCCCGAGGGGCATGTGGTGCGGGCGATCGTGGGCCTCGGGGCCGCGCCGTACGACACCTGGTACGAGGCGACACCGGTGCTGAGCGAGTCGGGTGACTCGTACGCGTACACCTTCACCTCGCCCGTCGACTCCACCCAGGGGCAGGTGGCCTTCCAGGTCGGCGGCAGCGCCGAGCCGTGGCGGTTCTGCCTGGACGACGTGTCGCTGCTGGGCGGGGTGCCACCGGAGGTGTACGAGCCGGACACCGGGCCCCGTGTGCGTGTCAACCAGGTCGCGTATCTGCCCGCCGGACCCAAGAACGCCACCCTCGTCACCGACGCGACCTCGAAGCTGCCCTGGCAGCTGAAGAACGCCTCCGGAGCGACCGTCGCCCACGGCTGGACCGTCCCGCGCGGCCTCGACGTCTCCTCCGGACAGAACGTCCACTCCCTCGACTTCGGCGCCTACCGCAAGCGCGGCACGGGCCTCACGCTGGTCGTCGACGGCGAGACCAGCCGCCCGTTCGACATAGGCACGGCCGCCTACGAGCAGTTGCGGCTGGACGCGGCGAAGTACTACTACACCCAGCGCAGCGGCACCGCGATCCGGGACGACCTGCGGCCCGGCTACGGCAGGGCGGCCGGTCATGTGGGCGTCGCGCCCAACCAGGGCGACACGAGCGTCCCCTGCCAGCCGGGAGTCTGCGACTACAGTCTCGACGTCAGCGGCGGCTGGTACGACGCCGGCGACCACGGCAAGTACGTCGTCAACGGCGGCATGGCCGCCTGGGAACTGCTCAGCACCTACGAACGCTCCCTGTACGCCCGCACCGGCCGGCCCGCGACGCTCGGCGACGGCACCCTCGCCCTCCCCGAGAGCGGCAACAACGTGCCGGACATCCTCGACGAGGCACGCTGGGAGCTGGAGTTCCTGCTGAAGATGCAGGTACCGGAAGGACAGCCCCTCTCCGGCATGGCCCACCACAAGATCCACGACGAGCAGTGGACCGGCCTGCCCCTCCTGCCGAGCGCAGACCCGCAGAAACGCGAACTGCACCCGCCGACCACCACGGCCACCCTCAACCTCGCCGCCACGGCCGCCCAGGCGGCCCGCCTCTACCGGTCCTACGACAGGGAGTTCGCGGCGAAGGCCCTGACGGCGGCCCGCAAGGCGTGGGCGGCGGCCCTCGCGCACCCCGACGTCCATGCCGGCCCCGACGACGGCAACGGCGGCGGCACTTAC
This sequence comes from Streptomyces sp. T028, assembly GCF_048159505.1. NCBI lineage: Bacteria > Bacillati > Actinomycetota > Actinomycetes > Kitasatosporales > Streptomycetaceae > Streptomyces > Streptomyces sp. T028. The sequence continues at coordinate 66,816 of NZ_JBLRVZ010000030.1, read as the reverse complement.
AGCGACGACAACGCGACCGACGAGTTCTACTGGGCCGCGGCCGAGCTGTATCTCACCACGGGCGAGAAGCAGTTCAGCGACCACGTCCTCAACTCACCGGTCCACACCGCCGACATCTTCGTCCCCAACGGCTTCGACTGGTCCCGCACGGCCGCCGCCGGCCGCCTCGACCTCGCGCTCGTCCCGAACCGGCTGCCCGGCCGTGACAAGGTGCGCAAGTCGGTGGTGAAGGGCGGCGACACCTATCTGGCCACGCTCGCCTCACAGCCGTACGGCATGCCCTACGCCCCCGAGGGCAACCTCTACGACTGGGGCTCCAGCCACCAGGTCCTCAACAACGCGGTCGTCATCGCCACCGCCTACGACCTCACCGGCGCCTCGAAGTACCGCGACGGGGCCGTCCAGAGCATGGACTACGTCCTCGGCCGCAACGCGCTCAACATCTCCTACGTCACCGGCTACGGCGAGGTCGCGTCCCACCACCAGCACAGCCGCTGGTACGCCCACCAGCTCGACCCCGGCCTCCCGGACCCGCCTGCGGGCACCCTCGCGGGCGGCGCGAACTCGAGCATCCAGGACCCCTACGCCCAGAGCAAGCTCCAGGGGTGCGTGGGCCAGTTCTGCTACATCGACGACATCCAGTCCTGGTCCACGAACGAGACCGCGATCAACTGGAACGCCGCCCTGGCCCGGCTGGCGTCCTTCGTCGCGGACCAGGGCTAGGCGGGGCAGGCAGGGCAGGCAGGGCAGCCAGGGCAGGTGAGGCCAGGCATGCCTTTGGTACCGCCCGGACACTTGTTTGACCTGGGGATATTTACGAGTAAGTACCCGGGCGGTACCGTGAGGGCATGCCAGCCCTCAATGTGGAGTTCAGCGATCGCGAGCTGGAGGACCTGCGGCAGATCGCCAAGGAACGCGGTACGTCGATGAAGGCACTCGTGCGGGAGGCGGCTGCCGCCGACATCGCGCGGCACCGGGCCCTGCAAGAAGGCGCGGAGGCGTTCCGCCGGTTCTTCTCCTCGCACGCCGACGAGTTCGCGGCGGCCTTTCCCGAGGACGAACCCTCCGTCAAGGGCGAGGGGCGGGTCGCCTGACCGATGACACCCGTCATCCACATCGACGTGCCCTGGCTGCTCCAGCGCCACGAAGAGGTCCTTCCGGACCAGCCCACCGTCAACGACTTCTCCGCGCTGGTCGCGGCCGTCGCCCGGCACCGGGTCGACCCGCCCAGGCTCGGCGTCGACTCCGACCCCGCCTGGCGGGCCGCCGCGCTTCTGCACACCCTCGCGCTGCTCAAGCCGCTGCCGTCGGCCAACGCCCGGTTCGCCTGCGCGACCGCGGTGGCCTACATGTTCGTCAGCGGCGTCGGCATCGATCCGCCCTACGGCGCGCTCGTCGACCTTGCCCGTGACCTCATCGACGGCAAGACCGACGTGTACGGCGCGGCGGACCGGCTGCGGTCCTGGCAGATATAGCCGTATATGGCCGTACTGCAAGTTTTGTGGCCGCCGGCCCAGGGCGGGAGGAACAGGGCCGGCGGCCGCTGCGCGCAGGAGAGCCGCCGTCCTGCGCGGGGCCTCCGAGGAAGTGGCCGGGATCCAGTCCACTACGTGGCGCACCCCACGGGAAGGTGCGCGACGCCTCCGCGCGTGCGCGTGTTTCACACGGGGCGCAAGAAGGGACGAAAGGCGTGCCGCGGGGCATTCGTTCGCCCTTCTTGTCGACTTCCTTTCAACAAGGGGCAGGTTGTCCTCACGCCTTGTTGCGCACGACTTAGTTGTGCAAAGGTAAACCTTCCGAGCGGGGGGTGACGGCCGGGTCCCTGTGTGGCGCCTGAGAGGCGGGCACACGCTCCCCGTTGCGCCATCAGGTACGTACCAAAGGAACCGCTCAGTGCCGACCGCCCAGCCGCCTCGCCCTCCCTACCTGCCGCCCGGCGGCGGCCTCGGAGAATCCGACGAGTCCCTCGCCGCAGGGATCCGCGGCGGCACGGACAGCGAGGTCGCCCAGTCCACCGCGCTGCTGATCGCCCGGCACTGGCGGCCGGTCCACGAGTACGCGGTGATCTGCCTCGCCTCCTCCGGGAGCGTCTCGAACATGCTCACCGCAGCCGCCGTCCACCAGGTCTTCGACCGGCTGAAGCTGGGCGAGCCGGGCACCGCGCTGCGCCCCCGACTGCTGGTCACCGTGCGGGACATGGCCCGGCTGTGGACCGCCGACGAGGACATATCCGGCGTCCTGCCGGTGCTGAAGAAGCCCGCCGGGGCCCGGGGGATGCGCGCCGCGCAGTCCATGACCCCCGACAACCGGGTGCTGGCCGAGCGCTCCTTCCAGAGCCTGCCCGCGGTCGCGCGGTGCATCCTGTGGCACGTGGAGGTCGAGGCCGAGCCGATCACGACCGCCGCCGAACTGCTCGGCATGGACGTCCAGATGGCCACCGGTGCCTACGAACAGGCCCGGGACAAGCTCCGCGAGGGCATCGTCCGCGCTCACCGGGACCTCGCCCCGAGCAAGGACTGCCGCTTCCACAACCGCCTCCTCGACGTCCCCATCCGGCGCGGCGGCGACCTGCTGCCGGACGTTCGCAAGCACCTCGACGAGTGCCGCTATTGCCGCGCGGCCGCCGAGCAGCTCGGTCACTTCGAGGAGGGGCTCGGCGTCCTGCTCGCCGAGGCCGTCCTCGGCTGGGGCGCCCGCCGCTACCACGACTCCCGCCCTGGCCGTGCCCAGCAGCCCGTACGCCTGAGGGGCTCCGCCCGGCACCGGGGCGGCCGTCCGCGCGGCGGGAGGCTGCTCTCGCGCATCCCCTCGCCACGCCGTCGTGAACCCGGCGCGACGCGGTCCCCGCGCGCCCTGTTCGCCGGCGTGGGTCTCGCCTCGGCCGGACTGCTGACCACCCTGCTCGCCACCGGGGTGTGGACGGACGACGGCGGCGCCGACCCGGCCGCCTCCTCCAGCGGCAGCGTCCCCGGTACGGACGCCCCGGCCGCCTCCGCCTCCCCGACGACCCCCGGTACCGTCCAGCTCCCCACCGCACCCCAGCGGACCAGGCTCCGCGAGGCCGACGCCGACCTCTGCCTGGACATCCGGGGCGAGGCCGAGGCCGGCGCGGGCCTCGAACTCGCCGAGTGCGGCACCGGCATCACCCAGCAGTGGTCGTACGCCGAGGACGGCCAGCTGCGCAGCGCGGCCCAGCCCGACCTGTGCGTGGACTCCCACGCCGACGCCGGTGTCGTCATCCTCGGCGCCTGCGTGGACACCGGGGACGCGCGGGCGGACGACGTCCGCTACGACTTCACCGTCCAGGGCGAGTTGCTGCCCCGCTGGGACGACGCCCTCGCCCTGACCACCGCCGGCACCGAGCCGGGCGCCGATGTCGTGGTGAAGGTCCGCGATCGCTCCGACGCCCAGCGCTGGCTCCCCGACACGGCCTCCGCCACCCCCGGCTCCCTCGCCGTCACCGGCACGAACGCGCCTGCGTCGGCCCAGCCGGTGGGGCTGGAGGAGGGGACGGCCTGAGGGCTGCCCGGGGCCGCTACCCCTCGTCCTCGGCCAGGTCCCGCGGGCCCACCGTCGCCGGTGTGGCATGGCCGGACAGGGCCAGCGTGAGGTCGAACTCGGCCAGCAGACAGCGGATGACGTGCTCGACGCCGGACTGTCCGTCCAGGCCGAGGCCGTAGACGTACGGCCTGCCCAGGAGGACCGCCCGGGCGCCCAGTGCGAGGGCCTTGAAAACGTCGTCGCCGGTGCGGACCCCGCTGTCGAACAGGACGGTCAGCCGGTCGCCGACGGCCCGCGCGATCCGGGGCAGCGCGTCGGCGGCGCCGATCGAACCGGCCACCTGCCGGCCGCCGTGGTTGGAGACGACCACGCCGTCCATCCCGGCGTCGGCGGCGAGCCGGGCGTCGTCCGGGTGCAGGATGCCCTTGAGGACGATCGGGCCGTCCCAGTTCTCCCGCAGGAACGCCAGGTCCGGCCAGGTCTTCCCGGGGTCCGCGAACAGGCTGACGAAGTGCAGCACGGCCGCGTCGGGATCCTCGGCCGCCGGCTTGGCCAGGCCCGCCCCGAAGGCCGGGTCGGAGAAGTAGTTGGCGGTGCCCACGCCGTGCAGGAACGGCAGATAGGCCTGGTCGAGGTCGCGCGGCCGCCAGGCCAGCAGCGGGGTGTCGAGGGTGACGACGAGCACCGTGAACCCGCTCGCCTTCGCCCGGTTCAGGAAACTCCGGGCCACCTCGCGGTCCTTGGACCAGTACAGCTGGAACCAGCGCTCGGCGTCCCCCATGGCCTCGGCCACCTGCTCCATCGGTGTGCTGGAGGCGGAGGACAGGATGTACGGCACCCCCTGCGCGGCCGCCGCCCGGGCCGCCGCCGACTCCGCCTCCGGATGCATGATCGACAGCACGCCGACCGGGGCGAGGGCCAGCGGCGCGGGCAGGGCGCGGCCCAGCACCTCGACCGACAGATCCCGCTCATGCACGTCCCGCAGCATGCGCGGCACGATCCGGCGGCGCTCCAGGGCCGCGCGGTTCGCCCGCGCGGTACTGCCGTCACCCGCGCTGCCCGCCACATACCCGACCGGACCCGGCCCGAGCCGCTGCTCGGTCACCTCCTCCAGCCGGGTCAGATCGGTGGGCAGCCGGGGCACCTTGCCCGTCATCCCGTTCAGATAGATCTCGTACTGGAAGTCCGCCCAGTGCTGCGCCATCCGCCCCTACCGCCTCTCGTCGTCGAGCCCGCGTGCACGGCGACGATACCGGCGGGTAGTAAGAGGAGGGCCAGACCCCGCGTCTGCGACATGATCCAAACGACAGGCCCTAGTGACGGGCGGCCGACTCACGCAGGACGGCGGCCAGTTCGCGGGGGCGGGAGAACATCGGCCAGTGACCGGTGTCCATCTCCACCAGGTCCCAGTTCCCGCCCTTGAGGAGTTCCGCCACGGCGGGCGGCGGGGCGTCGCCGTCGAGCAGGCATTTGATGTACGTCGAGGGCAGATCGCCCGCGGAACCCTTGAGCTCCGCCGGTTCGGTGAGGGCGGCGCCGGGGTGTGCGGTGCCCTTGGCCAGTACGCCCGCTATCTGTTCGTCGGTCAGCTCCTGACCCACGTAGTCGTCGGCGCCGAGCGGCGGCCAGATGCCGCTGTTCGCCTCGATGGACGCGCGGACGTGGTCGCTCGGCCAGCCCGACAGGAAGGACTCCCCGTCGAAGGGAACACTCGCGTCCACGTACACCACCCTTCTGAGCCGGTCACCGATCCGCTCGGCCGCCTGGCCCACCGGGATCCCCGAGTAGCTGTGTCCGACGAGCACCACGTCCCGCAGGCCGAGACGCTCCACCTCGGCCACGACGTCCCGCACATGTGTCTGCTGCCCCGCGGGCACTCCGGCCTTCTCAGCGAGTCCGGACAGTGTCAGCGGATGCGCCTGGTCCCCGGCGGCGCGCAGCTCCGCCGCCACCTCGTCCCATGCCCACGCGCCCAGAAAGGCACCAGGTACCAACACGAAATGAGTCATGCCTTCAACGTAGCGGCGGGGTCTGACAACGCCCCTCCGTCAACTGCCGCCCTTGTCCGACACCTCCTCCGTGTCCGGCCCCTGGGCCCGTACCCGTTGGACGTGCTCCAGGGACTCCCGCAGCTCGGTGAGCCAGTCGTCGGTGTGTTGCTGGACCAGCCGGACGCACCAGGCGAGCGCGTCGCTGCGGCTGCGCGCCACACCGCCGGCGATCAGCGTGTCCAGGACCTGGCGCTCGGGCTGCCGCAGCCGGGTCATCACGGGCGCCGCGACATGCGTGAACAGGGCGCGCTCCCCGTCGCACACGACGCCCCACGACACCTTCCGGCGGAACCGGTGCTCGGCGTCCCGGGCCACGGCCATGCGCGCCTCGCGGGTGCGCTCCCGGAACTCCTGGATCCGGGCCGTGACGGCCGCCTCCCGCTCGGCGGCCGGGGCGTCCCCGGCCAGCCGCGGCGCGGGCACCCGGCCGATCACGGTGATCTCCTCGCGGTCCACCACGACCTCGACGAGTTCCTCGAACAGGTCGTCGGGCAGCCGCCCGGCGAACCAGCCCCTCAGCTTCTCTCTCTGCTCTGAGGTAATCATGTAATGACGATTACTCCGCTGGTCCATGAACACAAGGGGTCGCGAAGGTGTCAGCCGAGAGCGGAAAGAGGGCAGGAGCGGAATGTTTCAGGCCTATTAACGGACCCATCGAAACCGGCCATCCGGCCGGCGAAAGGGATCATGAAGCGCTTGCTTCCGGGGTTGGAACGTTCGAATCCCGTGACTTCACGCCACTGATTCAATACGCAAGGTTACTGAAACGCGTGGGGTCGATGTGAGTTTCGGCGGCGGAGTCGGCAGACTCGCGGTCGCCGCGTTCGGCTCCGATCGGGCCGGCCGGCACACCCCCGAAATCGAGCGGAAGGATGCACACAATGCGGAACACCGCGCGCTGGGCGGCGACCCTCGGCCTCACGGCCGCCACCGTCTGCGCACCCCTGACCGGGGCCGCGCTCGCCGCCCCGGCCGCCGCCCCCGCCTCGCTCTACGCCCCGTCCGCCCTGGTGCTGACCCTGGGGCACGGCGAGAGCGCCGCCACCGTGGGGGCCGCCCGGGCGGTCACCCTGAGCTGTGCGCCCGGGCCCTCCGGTACCCATCCCGCGCCCGCCCTGGCCTGTGCGGAGCTGCGCGCCGCCGATGGCGACCCGGCCGCCCTCGCGGGCCCGGGCGGCGCCATGTGCACCAAGCAGTACGACCCCGTCGTCGTCACCGTCGACGGCGTGTGGCAGGGCAAGCGGGTCGCCTTCGAGCGCACCTTCGCCAACGAGTGTGTGAAGAACGCCGCCGGGAGCGGTCTCTTCGCCTTCTGAGACCGGGATCGCGTGGCTCCCGTGGACGCGGTGACAGGCCTGTGACGTGGGGAGTGCGGGCCATTGGACACGGGACGACCGTGATCTCGTAACCCAGGGGCCGGACGGGCGGAGTGGGGCCGCCCGCCGGCCCCTGGGGTCATTGCGTACGGTCCCGGGGGCCGTCCGAAAAGTCGTCCGAAGGGCCGTCGGCGAGCCGGGGGAGCGAGGCGAGCGGCGGGAAGCGGCCCAGCAGGCCCGTCGCGCCGAACAGCCGGTGCAGAAACGGCTGGTCGCAGACGACCCGCAGCCGTCCGCCGCCGCGCACCGCCCGGTCCTGGGCCCGGCACAGCACCCGCAGCCCCGAACAGTCGAAGAACTCCACCCCGCGCAGATCGACCAGGACGTCGACGGCCGCCACGGCCGTCACCTCGTCCAGGTGGTCCGCGACGAACCCGGCCGTCGCCAGGTCTATCTCGCCCGTCAGCTCCACCACGGTGAAGGGACCGTTGACACGAGTACGGGCTTGGACATCGGCCGGTGGCGTCATGTGCGTTCCACCTCGGCAGGAGGCTTTCGGCGCCGGCTCTCGGAGTCGGCTGTCGGAGCCGGTAGCTACCCCGCTGGGACGTGCGGCATCCCTGCACGGCCGGGTGCAAGATCTAGTTCACTCGTCCCGGTGAATTTCAGGCATATCGCTTGTAGTCAGGTCTTCGAGGTGTGCGAAGTCGTGATCGAAGTTCTGGTCGAGGTCGTCGGCGCGCGCCTCGGCGTCCTCTATCTCCCGCAGGACCGCTTCGAGCGCGGTCTCGGACGGTTCGCGGTCGTCGGACACGGCCGGCTCCTCACCTCGGGTGTGTTCGGGGCTGTTCAGTGTCGCGCGACGCGCAGCGGCACCGGCTCCGGGGGGCCGGTGGCCCCGTCGGCGGGACGGCTGACCTCCGCCCACCAGGATCCGCCGTCCTCGATGTGGCGCAGCATGACGCCCTCGCGGATCGCCCATGGGCAGACCGTGACGGTCCGCAGCCCGGTCAGCTTCATCGCCGTGTGCCCCACCACCGCCCCGGCCAGGCTCTGCGCCGCGCGCGGTGCGGAGATGCCGGGCAGCCCGGCGCGTTCGCCCGCGGGCAGGACGGCCAGTCGGTCGACCGCCGCGCGCAGGTCGCGCCGGTCCAGCGTGCGGTCCACGAACGGACCGTGCCGACCCGGCAGGGCTCCGCACAACCGGCCGAGCTGCTGGAACGTGCGGGAGGTGGCCACCGCGGTGCGCGGGCCCTCCCAGCGGATGCGTGCGGCCACGTCCCTGAGCTGATGGCGGACCCTGCGGCGCAGCGCCCGGACCAGGTCGGCGGAGGGCGGGTCCTCGCCGGCGAAGAAGTCGTGGGTCAGCCGGTTCGCCCCGAGCGGCAGCGAGGCCACGAAGTCCGGCAGCCGGCCCCGGCCGAACGCCACCTCGAACGATCCGCCGCCGATGTCCAGCAGCGCGAGCGGCCCGGACCGCCAGCCCATCCAGCGGCGCGCGCCGAGGAAGGTCAGCTCCGCCTCCAGCTCGCCCGGCATGGTGCACAGTGCCACCCCGGTCCGGGTGCTGACCGCCCGCAGCACCTCCGCCCGGTTGGGGGCGGCCCGCACCACGGCGGTCGCGAAGGCCAGGGGACCCGCCGCGCCCCACCGGTCCGCGGTCCGGGCCGCCGCGGCGACCGCGCAGACCAGCCGCTCCACGGCCTCCTCCGGGACGGCCGCGCCCGGCCGGACCTGTTCGGACAACCGCAGCCGCCACTTCGCGGTGTGCACCGGCAGCGGCACCCCGCCCTCGGCGTCCGCCACCACCAGCCGCACCGTGTTCGACCCCACGTCCAGCACGCTGATTCTCATGGCCCGGCGCGTACCCAAAGGTCCGATTCCCTACGCTGGAGGGCGTACGAAAGGAGCCACCGTCCCCCACGGACGGTGGCTCCTCGTTCCCCGGTGCGGCTCGACGCCCCTTACATCGGGACGCGCTTTACAACGCGACGCGCCTTACATGTGGACGACCGGAGCGGCGTCCGCGTCCTGCTGCGGCACCCCGCGGCGGAAGAGCAGGAAGGCGATCACCGCGCCCGCCACGAAGAGGCCCGCCGACCACCAGAAGGCGGTGGTGTAGCTCTCGATGGTCGCCTGCGCCTGGACCAGCTTGCTGGTGGCGTCCCGGCCGGCCAGGTAGTCCGTCGCGGCGCTCGCGGCCAGGGTGTTCAGCAGCGCCGTACCGATCGAACCGCCCACCTGCTGCATGGCGTTGACCGTCGCGGACGCCACACCCGCGTCCTCGGCGGCGACCCCGCCGGTGGCCATCTGCATGGCGGGCGGCATGACCAGACCGAGGCCGATGCCGATGACGACCAACTGCGGCAGCACCGTGCTCACATAGTCCGAGCCGACACCGATCCCGGTCAGCCAGGCCATGCCCACCGCGGCGACCGCGAAGCCCAGCGGGATGACCGCCTTCGGTCCGATACGGGGCACCAGGACCGTCGTGCCGAGCTGTGCCGTCACCATCAGCGCGCCGACCATCGGCAGGAACGCCACACCGGTCTTCGTCGGGCTGAAGCCCAGGTTGAGCTGGAGGTAGTAGGTGAGGAAGAGGAACACGCCGAACATGCCCGCGCCGGAGAGCAGCACGGCGAGGAAGGAGGCGGCGCGGTTGCGGTCGAGCAGGATGCGCAGCGGCAGCAGCGGGTGCTCGGCGCGGGTCTGCCACCAGGCGAACGCCACCAGCAGCACCCCGCCCGCGATCAGGAAGCCCCAGGTCTCGGGGGAGCCCCAGTCGTGCGTCTCGGCATTGGAGAAGCCGTAGACCAGGGAGAACAGTCCGGCGGCGACCAGCACGGTGCCGGGGACGTCCAGCTTGGAGTTGCCGGCGTCACGGTGGTTGGCCAGCAGGATCCAGCCGCCCGCGAAGGCGAGGACGGCGATGGCCACGTTGACGTAGAGGGTCCAGCGCCAGTCCAGCGCGTCGGTCAGGATGCCGCCGAGCAGCAGTCCCACCGCGCCGCCCGCGCCGGCGATGGCGCCGTAGACGCTGAACGCCCTGGCCCGCTCCTTGGCGTCGGTGAACGTCGTGTTGAGCAGGGAGAGCGCGGCCGGTGCGAGCAGCGCGCCGAAGACGCCCTGGAGGGCACGGGCGGTGACCAGCATCTCGAAGTTGGTGGCGGCGCCGCCCAGCGCGGAGACCGCGGCGAAGCCGACGACCCCGACGAGGAAGGCGGTCTTGCGGCCGAAGAGGTCCGCTATCCGGCCGCCGAGCAGCAGCAGCGAGGCGAACGCCAGCGCGTACGCGGTGACGATCCACTGCCGGTTGCCGTCGGAGAAGCCGAGGTCGGCCTGGGCCGAGGGCAGAGCGATGTTCACGATGGTGGCGTCCAGCACCACCATCAGCTGGGCCAGGGCGACGACCGCGAGGATCCACCACTTTCTGGCGGAGGAGGGCGGCGCCGGCTCGGTGCCCGTGCGGGCGCCGTCCGTCAAGGTCTTCGAGGACATGGGGAACCACTCCAGGGAGTTCGGTGCGGTGGGAGCAGGCAGAGCAAAGCACGTGTAAACGAAACGGTTTCGTACACATCGAGGCTAGACCACTTTCAGCGAAACGGCAAAGTTTCGTTAGGAGGGGTCGCGGGAGCGGCCGTAGCGTGGACCTCATGCCGGAACTCGCCGGAATCCATCATCTGAAGATCCCCGTCACCGACCTCGACCGGTCCCGTGACTGGTACGCCAGGGTCTTCGGCTTCGAGGTCACGCACGAGTTCCCCGACGCGGAGGGCGTGCTGCGCGGGGTCGGCGGCCCGGTGCCGGGGCTGGGGGACACCCTGCTCGCCCTGCGGGCCAACCCGGAGGCGGCGCGCGGCTGCCGCAACTTCGATCCCGTGAGCTTCGCGGTGCGCGACGATGCCGCTGTCGAGGCCTGGGCCGCCCGTCTCGACGCGCTCGGCGTCCCGCACTCCCCGGTGATCGAGGCCACCCTCGGCCGGCTGCTGGTCTTCGACGACCCCGACGGCATCCAGCTCCACCTGTACAGCCGGGAGCGGCACGGCAGGACGGTTGCCGTCGCCGACCTCACGGGCGTCCGGCTGACCCTGGACGACGGCCGGCCCGCGGTCCGCTTCACCCGCGCCTACGACCTTCCGGTCGCCCGGGTCTGGCGGTTCGTCACCGACCCGGCCGAACTGGCCCACTGGTTCCCGTCCCGTGTGGCGATGGATCTGCGCCCCGGCGGCACGATCCACTTCAGCGGCGATCCGCAGCTGCCGGAGTCGACCGGGCGGGTCCTGGCGGTGGACGCGCTCAGCCATCTGTCCTTCGCCTGGGGCGGCGACGAACTCCGTTTCGATCTCGAACCCGACGGCGACGAACACACCCGCCTCACCCTCACCGACGTCCTCGAGCGCGCCGACGCCGCCGCGCGCAACGCCGCCGGCTGGGAGGTGTGCCTGGCCGCGCTGGACACCCGGGCGGCGGGCGGCCCGGCGGCCCCACCGGACGGCGGCACCCGCTCCTGGGAGGCGTACTACCGGGCCTGTGTCGAGGCGGGCTTCCCGTCCGGCGCGCCGGTGCCCGGCCGCCCCTGACCGCGCAGGCGCGCGGGTCCGGCGGGGCCCGCACCAGGCCGCCCTACGTCAACTGCCGCCGCACCAGCTCGTGCAACCGGCCGCCCGTGTCCGCGAGGAGTTGGGCGGGCGGGCCCTGCTGGGTGATCCTGCCGTTCTCCATCACGACGACCCGGTCGGCGTCCAGCACCGTCGACAGCCGGTGGGCGATGACGACCCGCGTGGCGTTCAGCTTGCGGGTGCTCTCGATGACCGTGCGCTGGGTGTCGTTGTCCAGGGCACTGGTCGCCTCGTCGAGGAACAGGACGCGCGGCCGGCGGATCAGCGCCTGGGCGATCATCAGCCGCTGGCGCTGGCCGCCGGAGACCGAGCCGCTGCCGGAGACGATGGTGTGCAGCCCCATCGGCATCCGCCGGATGTCCTCCGCGAGCCCCGCCAGCTCGGCGGCCGCCATCGCCTCCTCCGGGGTGTGGGCCCCGGTACCGCAGATGACGTCCAGGATCGACCCGGTGAACGGCTGCGCGTGCTGGAGGACGACGCCGCACTGCCGGCGCACGGCCGACTGGTCGAGGGCGCCCAGGTCCTGGCCGTCGTAGAGGACACTGCCCGAGAGCGGCCTGTCGAAGCCGATGAGCAGGCGCAGCAGGGTCGACTTGCCGCAGCCGCTCGGGCCGACGACCGCCACGAACTCGCCCGGCCGGACCTCGAAGGAGACGTCGTCCAGGACGAGCGGGCCGTCGTCGGAGTAACGGAAGGAGAGCCGCCGGGCCTCCAGGGCGCCGGAGAGCGGGCCCGGCCGGGTGCTCGCCGTGCGGACCTCGGGGGCCGCCTCCAGCACCGGGCGGATCTCCTCGAACAGCGGCAGCGCGGCCACCGCCGAGACGAAGGCGCCGGTCAGCGAGGTGATGGAGGTGAGCAGCATCGTCATCGACGTGTTGAAGGTCAGGAAGTCCGCCGCCGACAGCGCGCCGCGCGCCGGACCGGCGAGCAGCATGAACATCAGCAGCGAGCACAGCGGCAGATACACCGCGCCCAGCACCGTGTTGAGGTTCTTGATCCGGCCCAGCCGCTGCTGGAGCTCACGGCTGCGCGCGAACCGCTCCGCCCAGGCCGCGTAGGCGTAGTTCTCGGCGGCCGCGACCCGCAGCTTCGGCAGTCCCCGCAGGGTCTGGAACGCCTGGTTGTTCAGCTTGTTGGAGAGCACCACCAGCCGCCGCTGCCAGCGCACCTGCCACAGCCCGAGCCCGAGGAACACCCCGGTGACGACGACGAGCACGCCGACCGCCGCCAGCGCCATCGGTACGCTGTACCAGAGCAGCAGCCCCAGGTTCATCGAGCCGACCGTCACCGACTGGGCCACCGAGGGACCGAGCCCCGCCAGCAGTCGGCGGATCGCGCTGATGCCCATCGCGGCACTGGCCAGCTCCCCCGTGGACCGCTCGGCGAAGAACTTCGTGGGGAGTCTCAACAGCCGGTCCCACACGGCCGGTTGGAGCGTCGACTCGATCCGGCCCTCCAGCCGCAGGATGGTGAGGTTCTGCAGCAGCGTGAACGCCGCCGCGACCACACCGCCGGCCATCACGGCCAGACACACCTGCGCGATCGGCCCCGACTGCGCCCTCGGCACGTACTCGCCGAGCACCTTGCCCGTCGCGATCGGCACCAGCGCCCCGATCGCCACCGTGACCAGCCCGCTCAGCAGCAGGTTCGTCAGATCGCCGCCGGTGCCGCGCATGCTGAACCGCAGGAGGCCCAGCGGGCTCGGTCTCCTTTCCGGCAGCGGCCGGTAGAACATCACGGCCCGTGGCTCGAACTCCTCGGCGTTCGCCTTCTCGACCGGGGTCTCCCGTCCGGTCGCCGGGTGGACGGCGACGTAACCGCCGCGCCGCCACAGCAGCGCGACCGGCGCCCCGGACAGCGCCCGGTGGCCGACCAGCGGGCCCACGTCGTCCCGCCACCAGCGCCCGTCGAGCCGTACCGCGCGGGTGCGCACCCGGGAGGCCAAGGCCACCTGCTCGACCGGGTCGAGACGGTCGTCGCCGGCCCCTGCCCGCGCGGGCTCGGACAGCACGATCCCCGCCGCCTCGGCCACCAGCCCGCAGGCGGCGAACGTGGCGTCCGCGTCGGCCGACGTGGTGCGCCGGCCCGCCTTCCCGCCGATCGAGGCGAGCAGGGCCCGGTCGGCCCGGTCGCGGACCGCCTCGCCCGCCCTGATACCGGCGGCGGCGCGTGTCTCGTGGGCGCTCTCCAACTGCTCGATCCAGCGGTCCAACGTGGTCAGCAGGCGGTACTGCTGGTCGACCATGCTCTGCCACACCGACGGATCCATCAGCAGATCGGCGGCCGCCTCCGCGCCGTACAGGGATCCGTACCGCACGCTTCCCGGCGGGACCTGCATCCAGAAGACGTCGTCATCGTCCCCCATGCTCGAATACGCTCGCACGGGGGCGCCCCCATCCGCGGCGGGCCTCTCGGTCGCCATCGGCGCCTGGAAGAGGACGGACAGGCCACGGCCGACGCCGAGAGCGAGCGCGTACTCCAGCGGACTCGAAGTCGGCGGCACATATTGGGGGTTGCCGTACTCGTCGTAGGACCAGGTCTCGGTGGCGGCGGGCCGGTACAGCTCGCGCAGGCCGATGCGGTGCATCACGCAGTCGTGCAACGGCCTTGCGACGAGCGTGTGTTGGGGCCCAGTGACCGGACCGAGCAGCAGCGAGCCCGCCTCCAGTCGGCCCAGGTGGTGCCAGTGGCCCTGCTGTTCGGCGTCCACCGCGAACAGGTCCAGCGCGCCGGAGGCCACCAGCCACAGCACCTGCGGGCCTTCGAGGTCGAGCCTGCTGAGACCCGCGCAGTCGACGCGCCCGCCCAGCTGCCCGAGCGCCGCGAGCACGTAGTCGCCTTCCGGCATGCCTTCCCCCACGGCCGTCACCGCTCCCTGACCAGCGCCGCGTACGCCCCGCCGCGCGCGACGAGTTCCTCGTGCCGGCCGCGCTCGACGATCGTGCCGTGCTGGAGCACCACGATCTCGTCGCTGTCGCGGACCGTGCTCAGCCGGTGGGCGATCACCACACAGGCGCAGCCGCGCCGACGCAGGTTGTCCATCACGACCTGCTCGGTCTCCGCGTCCAGCGCACTCGTCACCTCGTCCAGGACGAGGATGCTGGGCCGGCGCACCAACGCCCTTGCGATCTCCAGGCGTTGGCGCTGACCTCCGGAGAAGTTGCGGCCGTCCTGCTCGACCCTGCCGGTGATGCCGCCGGGCCGGCGCATGACCACGTCGTACAGCGCCGCGTCCCGCAGCGCCTCGATCACCGCCTCGTCCGGGATGGACGGGTCCCACAGCGCCACGTTGTCGCGGACCGTGCCCTCGAAGAGGAACACCTCCTGGTCGACGAAGGAGACGGAGGAGGCGAGTGCCCCGCGCGGGATGTCCTCCAGCCGCCGCCCGTCGATCCGGATCACGCCTTCCCAGGGCGTGTACAGGCCGGACAGCAGCCGGGAGACGGTCGACTTCCCGCTGCCCGAGCCGCCGACCAGCGCCACCTGCTGCCCCGGGCCGACCGTCAGGTCGAAGCCCGACAGCAGGGGCTTGTCCAGCGGGCTGTAGCCGAAGGTGATGTTCTCCAGCTCGACGTGTCCCCGCAGCCGCCGGGTGGAGTCGGCGCCGCCGCGGCGGTCGTGGAGCGGGTCGGCGCGGAAGCTCTCCACGTCCTTCAGCCGGGCCACGTCGGCCGCGAAGTCCTGGATGCGGCCCGCCACGCCGTTGAGACGGGTCAGCGGGGCCGTGAAGCGGGCGACCAGCGCCTGGAAGGCGACCAGCAGACCCACCGAGACATGCCCCTCGATCGCCCGCATCCCGCCGATCCACAGGATCAGCGCGCTGTTGAGGGTGGCGAGCGTCGGCGCCACCACGCCCAGCCAGGCGCTCGGCACCCCGAGCCGCTGCTGCTCCTCCAGCGTGGTGGCGTGCTGCCCGGCCCACTTGCGGAAGTAGCCGTCCTCCCCGCCGGTCGCCTTCATCGTCTCGATCAACTGCAGCCCGGTGTACGCCGTGTTGGTGAGCCGCGCGTTGTCCGCGCGCAGCTTCGCCGTACGGGTCGCGCGCAGTCGTACGACGATCCGCATGGCGACGATGTTCAGCAGAGCCACGCCGATGCCGACGACCGTCAGCTGCGGGTCGTAGGTGTAGAGGAGGACGGCGTACAGGACGACCACGATCGCGTCCACGCCCGCCGAGGCCAGGTCGCGGGCGAGGGTCTCGGCGACGGCGTCGTTCGACTGGAGGCGCTGCACCAGGTCGGCCGGGCTGCGCTGGGAGAAGAAGGTCACCGGCAGCCGCAGCAGATGGCGCAGGAACCGGGCGCTGGAGAGCGTGGAGGAGATGATGCGGCCGTGATGGAGGTTGGCCTGCTGGAGCCAGGTCAGCGCGACCGTCAGCAGGACACAGACGCCCATGGACGCGAACAGCACCTCCAGCAGCGAGGTCTGGCCGCCGATCAGGAACATGTCGATGTAGGTCCGGCTCAGCGCCGGGACGGCGGCCCCGACCAGCACCAGCAGCAGACTCGCCAGCACGGCGGCCGGCAGGGTGCCCGCTGTGCCGCGCAGCCGGGCCGGCATCGCGCCCAGCACACCCGGCCTGCGTCCGCCCCGCTCGAACCCCTCGCCCGGCTCCAGCACCAGCACGACACCGGTGAAGCTGCCGTCGAAGTCCTCCGTCGGGACGAAACGCCGCCCCTTGCCGGGGTCGTTGACGAACACGCCCCGGCGGCCGAAGCGGCGGCCCATGCCGTCGTAGACGACGTAGTGGTTGAACTCCCAGAAGAGGATCGCGGGCGCCTTCACCTCGGCGAGGGCCGCCAGGTCCATCTGCATGCCCTTGGCCGTCAGGCCGTAACCGCGCGCCGCCTTCAGCAGGTTGCTCGCGCGTGAACCGTCGCGTGAGACCCCGCACGCGATGCGCAGCTCCTCCAGCGGGACGTGCCGGCCGTAGTGTCCGAGGACCATCGCGAGGGAGGCGGCGCCGCACTCCACGGCCTCCATCTGCAGGACGGTGGGCGTACGGACGGTCTTCGCCCTGGCCTTGGGGACCGTGCGCCGGGGCGGCGCGGCCCGGCGGCGACCGCGGGTCTGCTCGGCGGCGGTCACGGAAGCAGCCAATCGACGGGACGCTGGTCGGCCAGCCGGATGGAACCCGTGGCCATGGTCATGGAAGTGAGCCCGTACGGCGGCCCGTCCGCCGACGACCACCGGTAACCGCTCTTCGTTGACGCCGACTTGTCGAGCCGTACGAGCACCGCCACCGGACGCCCGTCCTCGGTGAACTGCTCGCCGAGCCGGCTGTCGCCGAGGAACGCGGAGATCTGCTGCGCCGACCGGGCGGTGCGGTCCACCGACTTCACATGGCCGCGCAGCACGCCGTACTCCTGGGCGGGGACGGTCTGCACGGTCAGGTCGACGGCCGCGTCCTCGGGGATCGTCGCGGCGTTCTCGGCCGGCACGTACACCGTCGCGTACAACGGGTCGTCGGCGTCGGCGACCTTCTCCACGGCGGCGACGTTCGCGCCGGTGGAGATGATCTGGCCGATGGTGGCGGCGAGGGCGGTGATCCGGCCGGCGGCGACCGTGCGGACCACGGTCTCCCCGTCGGCCGTACGGATCTTCAGGACGGGGGAGTCGACGGGCAGCCGCTCGCCCTCCTTCGCGAGGACGGCGGTGATCTGGCCGGCCGCCGGGCTCTGCAGCATGTAGCTGCCCTCGCCGTGGGTGAGGACGGCGGGCGCGTTCACCGTGGAGGCGACCGAGCCGGTCACCGCCCACACGGACGCGGCCGCCATGACGGCGACGGTCACGGCGAGCACCAGCCGGCCCTGAGGGCGGGCGAAACGCACCGGCAGGTCGAGTTCCTCCGGTGACTGGAGCTTGGCGAGGGCCTGTTGGCGGAACTGCACGGGCTACGGGCTTCTTCCGGGGGTCGGGACGCCGACGAGTCCCGGAGCCGGGTGAGGGGCTCCGGGACTCAGAAGGTCACACGGGGTGCGATCAGAGACCGGCGACCAGGTTGGTGACCGGGGCGGTGTTCAGGCCGGTGACACCCTCGACGGTGCCGATGACCGTGTCGACCAGGCCGGAGACCGGGGCGACGCCGTCCACCAGGCCGGTGACGGTGCCGAGGGCGTTCACGGACAGACCGCCGGAGACGTTGTCGAGGTCCGCGTCGGAGATCTCGACGGTCTCAACCTGGGGGGTGGAGTTCATGGTGGAACTTCCCTTCATATGGATATCTCACAAGGGGGGAGCGGCCCCCTCTGGGGACAGACGACGGCCGCGACCGTGAGGGCCGAACCCCCGTTTCCGGGAGGCGTCCGAACCCTGCGGTGCGATGGATGAAAGCAGGTCCGCCGGGCACGGTTCCACTCAATCACCGGCCCCACCTGGGAAGTTGTGGCACCGGAGCGGCGAACCGTGCAGGCGCGCGCACGACTTGTCGCCGACTCCTTCACGACTCGGGCCGGAATCGCTCGGATGAGCGGCGGGGGCCGTCGCGGCGAATCCGACACTCCTGCCCCAATGGCGTGGGCGGCGCCCGGGAGTTGTGCAGAATCCCCGCTTCCGGTGCCCCGGTTGGGCAATCGGTGTGCAGATTCTCTGACGAGTGCGGTCGGTGACGGCCCGCTCACTGTGGGTGTGTCCCGCGGATGTCCGGAACTGCTGTGATCAAGACATCGGAGCCGTCCGGCGACTGTGGGAAGGCTGTGCGCCTGGCGGGATTTCGACGGTCGTGTCCTGGAAGGATCCCGTCTGCTTCGACGGCGGTCATCGCGATATGGGTGGTTCTCTCCCCATGGCCCGGTCAGGGCACGGTCATGGCCGATTCCGCATTGCGCAAAGGAAGTTGGCAAACGCGATTGAACGCAGCACGAGTCCCCCGCGTACTCATGGCCAACCAGGCGCCGCTGTACGGAGCTGCCGACGACCGGCAGCCAGACCCCGTCCCCCAGGAGGTCGAGTTTTTTGAGTCACAAGCGAGTTACGAAGCGCAATGCCATCATCGCGGTCGGCGGTGTCGCGGCGCTCGGAGCGGCGGCCATCTTCCTTCCCCAGGCCAACGCCTCCCAGGACGGCTCCAACGACGCCGCCTCCGTGAAGACCCTGAAGGCGGGCGACGCCTCGGACCTCGCCGCACAGCTCGAGGAGCTGCTCGGTGACGCCTTCGCCGGTTCGTACTACGACTCCGAGCAGTCGCAGCTGATCGTCAACGTCATCAACGTCTCCGGCGACGAGAACAACGTCATCGTCCAGGCCGAGAAGGCCGGCGCCAAGGTGCGCGAGGTCGAGAACAGCACGGCCGAGCTCGAGACGGCCGCGAAGACCCTGAAGGCCGAGGCGACCATCGACGGCACCGCGTGGGCCGTCAACCCCCGGACGAACCAGATCCTGGTCACCGCCGACTCCACCGTCACCGGCGACAAGTGGGACCAGCTGGAGTCCACCGTCCAGAGCCTCGGCTCGGGCGTGGCGACCATCCAGAAGTCCTCCGGCACCTTCTCCACCAAGGTCTCCGGCGGCGACGCCATCTTCGGCGGCGGGGCCCGCTGCTCCCTCGGCTTCAACGTCACCGCCCAGGACGGCACGCCCGCCTTCCTGACGGCCGGTCACTGCGGCGTCGCGGCCGAGCAGTGGTCCGACTCCGAGAACGGCGAGCCGATCGCCACCGTCGACCAGGCGGTCTTCCCCGGCGAGGGCGACTTCGCACTCGTGAAGTACGACGACCCGGCCACCGAGGCGCCGAGCGAGGTCAACGTCGGCCAGCAGACCGTCGCGATCTCACAGGCCGCCGAGGCGGTCGTCGGCACCCAGGTCTTCCGGATGGGCAGCACCACCGGCCTCAACGACGGCACCGTGCTCGCGCTCGACGCGACGGTCAACTACCCCGAGGGCACCGTCACCGGTCTCATCCAGACCGACGTCTGCGCCGAGCCCGGCGACAGCGGCGGCTCCCTGTTCACCCAGGACGGCCTCGCGGTCGGCCTGACCTCCGGCGGCAGCGGTGACTGCACCGCGGGCGGCGAGACCTTCTTCCAGCCGGTGACCACCGCCCTGGAGGCGACCGGCGCGACCCTCGGCGACGGCGGTGGCGTGGGTGCCGACGACGGCGTGGGCGACGCGGGTGCCGGTGCCGTGGACGAGAACGGCGATGGCATCGACGACAACACCGGCGAGGCCATCGAGGGTGGCGCCGACGCGGGTGCCGTGGACGAGAACGGTGACGGCATCGACGACAACACCGGCGAGGCCATCCAGGACGGCGGCGAGGAAGCGGGCGCCGGCGCCGAGGACCAGAACGGTGCCGAGGACCAGAACGGCGCCGAGGAGAACAACGACGGTCTCGAGGGCGGCTCGGGCGTGAACGAGTCGCACAGCTGATCACCGGAACCATGTGAACGGTCCGGCCCTCCGGCGGGGGCCGGCCGTTCACGTTCGGGCCGTACACGTTCGGGCCGTACACGTTCGGGCCGTTCACCCCGTCAGCTCTCCCCGGCCCGCAGCAACAGCAGCGCCACGTCGTCGATCCGCTCCTCGGCCGCCGCGTACGGCGCCACCAGCTCGTCGGCCAGCTCCTCCAGCGGACGGTCGCCGCCCGCGCCCAGCCGCCGCCCCAGACCGGCGACCGCGTCCTCGATGTCCACCCCCGGAGCCTCGATCAGCCCGTCCGTGTACAGGGCGAGGACACAGCCGGGGGCGAGTTCCACCTCCGTCGTCGGATACGTCGCCGCCCCGTCGATGCCCAGCAGCGGACCGCCCGCGAGGTCGAGGACCCGCACCTGTCCGTCCGCCCGGCGCAGCAGCGGCGGGGGATGCCCGGCCCGCGCCATCACCGCCCGTCCGTGTTCCGGGTCCAGCCGCAGATACAGACAGCTGGCGAACAGCTCGGACCCCAGGTCGATCAGCAGCCGGTTGGTGCTGCGCATCACCTCGGCCGGCTCCTGCCCGACGGTCGTGTACGCCCGTACGGCCGTACGCAGCTGCCCCATCAGCCCGGCCGCGGTCACGTTGTGGCCCTGGACGTCCCCGATCACCGCCGCCGCCTGCGGGCGGGACGGCACCAGGTCGTAGAAGTCGCCGCCGATCTCCATGCCCCGGGTGGCCGGGAGATAGCGGGCGGTCGCCCGCACACCGGGCAGCGGGGGCAGCGAGTGGGGGAGGAGGGCCGCCTGCAGACCGTGGGCGAGCTGGTGCTTGACGTCGTACAGCAGGGCCCGGTCCAGGGCCTGTGCGATCAGCCCGGCCAGACTGGTCAGCACGGCCCGCTCGTGCGTCGAGAACTCGTGCGGTTCCGCGTACGCCAGCACGCACGCGCCCACCGGACGGCCCGAGGCGATCAGCGGCAGGTACGCCCAGGCGGCGAAGCCGTCCGGACCGGTCTGCCAGGCCGGGTACAGCTGCTCCAGCTGCTGCCGGGACGCGAAGAACGCCGGGACGCCGTGGGCGACGGCGTGCGCGCCCGGCGACGCGGCGGAGAGCGGCATCCCCTCGTACCGATCCACCACCCGCGGGTCGGGATACCCGTGCCGGCCCAGTACGTGCAGCCGGCCCGCCCGTGCCCCGAGCAGCGCCAGCGCCTGGCTTCCCACGGTCGGCGCGATCTCGTCCGCGATCAGCCCCACCACGTCCTGCACGGTCACCGTCTCGGTGAGCGCCCCCGCCAGACTCAGCGCCTGCGACATCGACACCAGCCGGGTCGGCGCGTCCCCCGGCCGGGCCTGCGACGGCCTCGGCTCGGACACGTTCCGGGCCCGGGTGATCCGCACGCTGATCCCCGTGGTGCTCGGGTACAGCCGGAACGACAGCCAGTCCGAGGGCGGCCGCAGCGCCACGAACGAGACGGGCGACTGACCGATCAGCGCGGCCCGGTAGCGCTCCTCGTACGAGGGGTCGTTGAGCCAGGGCACCGCCGCCCACAGCTGCGTCCCCAGCAGCCGCCGCACCGGCACCCCGAGCAGATCCGCCGCCGCCGTGTTGGCGAAGCCCACCCGCCCGCCCAGGTCCAGCGAACACAGCCCGTACGGCAGCCGGGCCACCATCCGGGCCGCCTCCACCGTGCCGAGGGTGTCCGCGGTCCCGCCGATCGACCACGCGTCCATCAGATCGGACTCGACCCGCAGCGTACGGTTCTCCGCCGCCGTCCGCTCCAGCCGCATCGCCAGCCGCTCGCAGCCCGCCGTCAGCTCCTCCCGTTCCCGTTCGGACAGCTCCGGCGGATGCGAGCCGGGCCAGGTCACGTACACCGCGCCGTACACCCGCGACTCGGTCGCCACCGGCAGCGCCGCCAGCGCGAAGGGATACGGCAGGACGACCGCGATCCGCGGATAGCGGCGGGCCATGTCCTCCTCCCCGCCGACCCACACCAGCCGCCGCTCCCGCACCGCCTCCGCCACCGGGATCGGCGCGTTCAGCCCCACCCGCTCCCAGGGCGCCGCGAACGACCGGGGCAGCCCCGCCGTCACCGCCATCTGCAGCACCGGCTCCTCGCCCGGCCGCAGATACACCGCACCCGAGTGCGCGCCGACCGCGTCCATCATCGAGGTCAGCGCCAGCGACAGCAGCGGCCTGCCGACCGGCGTCCGCACGGGCGCCGTCACCTGACCGGACTTCGCCCCGTCGGACACGGCGACCACCTCCTCGCCCACCGGCCACCCAGGGTTCCGGGTCCAAATCTGCCCCCAGACGGCCCACGGCGCACGGCGAACGCGAAGCGCCGGGGTCCTGGGCGGCCGCACGGTCGGGAGGAGGCGGTCGAGAGCGCACGGTTGAGAGGGCGTGGCCGAGAGGGGCTGCGCTGCCGTCTCATACGCGCTGTAATTGCGGACGTGGTCAGTGAGGGTGCTGCGGGGCGCAGAACGGGACCCGTGCGTGCCGAAATCGCCCTCAAAACGATCACGGCCGATCCCGGCGCCCCGGATCGGGGGCGGCGCGTCCTCGAACAGGCGCTCGTCTTCACGGGAGCGTGCCTCGCAGCCGTGTACACACCCGGCGAGGACGGCACCGCGCTCCGGCTGACCGAGTCGGCGGGCGTGCCCGCGTCCCTGTACGGGCTGCGCGAGAGCTACCCCGCCGACGGAGACTCCCCGGTCGCCGACGCCCACCGCACCGGGCGGCCGGTGTGGCTGGGGCCGGACCGCCTTGCCGAGGGCGCCCCGGAGTGGCGGATGTCCGTCCGGGACGTCCATCTGGCGGCGCTGCCGGTTCCCGGCGGTGGAGGCGGCCTGCTGCTGGCCGTCGGCGAGCGTCCGGCCGGCTTCGACGGCGACGACCGCGCCTGCCTCGCCCTCGTCGCCGAGGCCCTCGCCGTACCCGCGACCCCCACCCCCGACGCGGAGGGCGCGCCGGGTACCGGTTCCTTCGGCCTCGCCATGGACACCGGCCGCGTCGAGGTCGGCGACGCCCTCCTGGACCTGTTCGGCATGGACCGGGAGGACTTCGACGGCCGCGTGGAGACCCTGCTCGCCCGGACCGTCCCCGAGGACCTGCCCTCGCTGATGTCCGTCGTCGAGGCCGACCACATGTCGATCGGCGAACGCGAACTGGAGTTCCGGGTGCTCCAGCCCGACGGCCCGCCCCGGTGGCTGCGGCTGCGTGGCCGGCTCCTGCCCGGCGGGGAGGACCGGCCGCCCCGGCTCGTCGGCACCGTCGCCGACGCCTCCACCCTGCGCGCCGAGGTCACCGACGTGGCCCGGGTCCAGCGCCTGGCCGCCGCCCTCGCCACCGCCGGCACCGTCCGGGACGTCAGCCAGGCCGTCGTCACCGCCCTGCGCGAGCCGCTGCGCGCCGACCGGATCGCCCTCGCCGAGCTGGAGAACGACCGGCTCGTCGTCATCGTCCTCGACCCGCCCGACCCCGAGGCCTGGCCCGAGCTGTGGCGCTCGGAGTGGCGCGGCGAATGGCCCGACGCCCCCGTGCGCGCCATGCCCACCCTCGCCGCCGCGCTGCGCGAGGGCCGCGCCCGGATCTGGCCGGCCAGCAGCGACGTCCTGGAACCCGCCCTCGCCGAGGTCGGCCCCGGCGGCCTCGCCGTCCTGCCGCTGCCCGCCGTAGGCCGGATACTGGGCGCCTGTCTCATCGGCTGGGACAGCCCGCACGACTTCGGCCCCGACGAACGCGCCCTGCTCACCGCCTCCGCCGGGCTCGCTGGCCAGGCCCTGCTGCGCGCCCACGCCTTCGACGCCGAGCACGAACTCGTCGGCATGCTCCAGCGCCAGCTCCTCCCGCACCGGCTGCCCGCGCTCCCCGGCGGGGTCGCCGTCGCCCGCTATCTGCCCGCCACCGCCGGGCTGGAGGTCGGCGGCGACTGGTACGACGTGATCCCGCTGCCCGACCACCACGTGGCCCTCGTCATCGGCGACGTCCAGGGCCACAGCGCCGCCGCCGCCACCCTGATGGGCCAGATGCGCACCGCGCTGCGCGCCTACGCCGCCGAGGGCCACCCGCCGGACGTGGTCGTCGCCCACTCCAACCGGCTGCTGACCGAACTGGAGACCGACCTCTTCGCCACCTGCGCCTACGTGGACGTCGACATGGAGTCCGGCACCGGCTGGTGCGTACGCGCCGGACACCCGCCACCGGTGCTGCGCCACCCGGACGGCGCAACCGAACTCGCCGAGGGCGAGGGCGGCCCGCCGCTCGGCGTGCTCGACCGGACCGAGTTCCCGATGACCCCGCTGCGGCTGCTGCCCGGCACGGTGATCGCCCTGACCACGGACGGCCTCGTGGAGTCCGCCCGGCTCGACATCGACACCGGCCTGGCCCGGCTCGCCCACGAACTGTCCGTCTCCGACCCCGCCGACCTGGGCCTCGTCGCCGACGCCCTGCTCGGCGGCGCCCACCGCGCCGACGACGTGGCCCTGCTCCTCATGCGCTACGACGGCATGGCCGTCAAGCCCCTGCGCGAGGGCTGGACCGTGTGGCGCGTGCCCGAGGCGGCCCGGCAGGCCCGCCGCTTCACCCGGCGCACCCTGCGCTCCTGGGGTGTGTCCGGGGACGCCGTGGACACGGTCCTGCTCGTGGTCTCCGAACTCGTCACCAACTCCCTGGTGCACACCGACGGCCGGGTCCGCCTCGACCTCACCCTGGTCAACAACCGGCTGCGCGTCGCCCTCACCGACGCCTCGCCCCGTACGCCCGTCAAACCCAACCTCGGCTGGGAGGCCACCGGGGGCCGCGGCATCCTCCTCGTGGAGGCCGTCTCCGAGGCCTGGGGCACGCTCCCGGTCAGCGGCGGAAAGCAGGTGTGGGCCGAGATACCCCTGGACGGCTGACGCCGGCGGGCCCCGGCAACCCGCCCGGGATGCGCTCCGGCCCGGAATGGAACATCGTCAGGGGTGAGGTCCGAAAGACAGAGGTCCGAACGAGCCCAGGTGAGGCGATGAAGGCTCTTGTGCTGTCCGGCGGCGCCGGTACCCGACTCCGGCCGATCACCCACACCTCGGCCAAACAACTCGTCCCCGTGGCCAACAAGGCCGTGCTCTTCTACGGCCTGGAGTCGATCGCCGCCGCGGGTGTCACCGAGGTCGGGGTGATCGTCGGCGACACGGCCGACGAGATCCGCGCGGCCGTCGGCGACGGCTCCCGCTTCGGCCTCGACATCACGTACATCCCCCAGGAGCGGCCCCTCGGCCTCGCCCACGCGGTCATGGTGGCCCGCGACTACCTCGGCGACGACGACTTCGTGATGTACCTGGGCGACAACTTCATCGTCGGCGGCATCTCCGACCTCGTCGACGAGTTCCGCGGGACCCGCCCCGACGCCCAGATCCTCCTCACCCGCGTCCCCGACCCGCGCGCCTTCGGCGTCGCCGAACTCGACGCGGACGGGCAGGTCGTCGCCCTGGAGGAGAAACCCGAACGGCCCAAGAGCGACCTCGCCCTGGTCGGCGTCTACCTGTTCACCCCCGCGATCCACGCCGCCGTGCGCGCCATCCGGCCCTCCCGGCGCGGCGAGCTGGAGATCACCCACGCCATCCAGCGGCTGATCGACGAGGGCGCCGACGTGCGCTCCACGATCATCAAGGGCTACTGGAAGGACACCGGGAACGTCGTCGACATGCTGGAGGTCAACCGGACGGTCCTGGAGGGCCTCGAAGCACGGATCGACGGCGAGGTCGACGAGGCCTCCGAGACCGTCGGCCGCGTGGTCGTCGAGCCGGGCGCCCGGATCGTCAACTCACGGCTCGTCGGACCCGTCGTCATCGGCGCGGGCACCGAGGTCCGCGACTCCTACGTCGGCCCCTTCACCTCCGTCGCGGAGAACTGCCGGATCACCGACAGCGAGCTGGAGTTCTCCATCGTGCTGCGCGACTCCTCCATCGACGGGGTGGGCCGCATCGAGAACTCCCTCATCGGCCGACACGTGGAAGTCACCCCGGCGCCCGGCGTGCCGAGCGCACATCGTCTCGTCCTCGGCGACCACAGCAAGGTACAGATCCACACATGAACCTTCTCGTCACCGGAGCAGCCGGCTTCATCGGCTCCACGTACGTCCGCGGCCTCCTCGCCCGCGACACCGCCCGCGACACCGCCCTCGACATCACCGTCCTGGACAAGCTCACCTACGCGGGCACCCTCACCAACCTGCCCGTCGGCCACCCCCGGCTGGAGTTCGTGCAGGGCGACATCTGCGACGCCGACCTCGTCGACAAGCTGACCGCCGGCGCCGACCAGATCGTGCACTTCGCCGCCGAGTCCCACGTGGACCGCTCCATCGAGGGCGCCGGGACGTTCGTACGCACCAACGTGCTCGGCACCCAGACCCTGCTGGACGCGGCCCTGCGGCACGACGTCGGACCGTTCGTACACGTCTCCACCGACGAGGTCTACGGCTCCATCGAGACCGGATCCTGGCCCGAGGACCACCCGCTCGCCCCCAACTCCCCGTACTCCGCGTCCAAGGCCTCCTCCGACCTGATCGCCCTCGCCCACCACCGCACCCACGGCCTCGACGTCCGCGTCACCCGCTGCTCCAACAACTACGGCCCGCACCAGTTCCCCGAGAAGGTCGTCCCGCTGTTCGTCACCAACCTCCTCGACGGCGAGCGGGTCCCCCTCTACGGCGACGGACGCAACGTCCGCGACTGGCTGCACGTCGAGGACCACTGCCGCGGCGTCGACCTCGTACGCACCAAGGGCCGCCCCGGCGAGGTCTACAACATCGGCGGCGGCACCGAACTCAGCAACCGGGAGCTGACCGGACTGCTGCTGCGGGCCTGCGGCGCCGACTGGGACCGCGTCGACCACGTGCCCGACCGCAAGGGCCACGACCTGCGCTACAGCGTCGACTGGACCAAGGCCCGCACCGAACTGGGCTACCGGCCCCAGCACGACTTCGCGACCGGCCTCGCCGACACCGTCGCCTGGTACCGGGACCACCGCGACTGGTGGGAGCCGCTGAAACGGGGAGCGCGGACCGTATGAGATGGCTCGTCACCGGTGCCGACGGCATGCTCGGCCGCGACACCGTCGAGGAACTGGCCCGGCGCGGCGAGGACGTGACCGGGCTCGACCACACCGGCCTGGACATCACCCGCCCGGACCAGGTGGCTGCGGCCTTCGCCGCGCACCGCCCCGACCTGCTCGTCAACTGCGCCGCGTACACCGCCGTCGACGACGCCGAGACCGACGAGGCCCGCGCCCTGCGGATCAACGGCGACGGCCCCCGGCTGCTCGCCCGCGCCTGCGCCGCCCACGGCACCCGGCTGATCCACGTCTCCACCGACTACGTCTTCGCCGGGGACGCCACCACCCCCTACCCCGAGGACCAGCCCCCGGCCCCGCGCACCGCCTACGGCCGCACCAAACTCGCCGGCGAGCGGGCCGTCCTCGGTGAACTCCCGGACGCCTCCGTCGTCCTGCGCACCGCCTGGCTGTACGGCGTCCACGGCCACAACTTCGTCCGTACGATGCTCGGCCTCGAAGCCCGCCGCGACACCCTCGACGTCGTCGACGACCAGCGCGGCCAGCCCACCTGGAGCGCCGACGTCGCCACCCGCATCGCCGACCTGGGCCCGCGCACCGGCCGTACCGCCAAGGGCGTCCTGCACGCCACGGCCTCCGGCGAGGCCAGCTGGTACGAGCTGACCCGCGAGATCTTCCGCCTGATCGACGCAGACCCCGACCGGGTGCGCCCCACCACCAGCGACGCCTTCCCCCGGCCCGCGCCGCGCCCCGCCTACAGCGTGCTGGGCCACGCCCGCTGGCGGGAGACCGGCCTGCGCCCCCTGCGGGACTGGCGCACCGCCCTGCACGCGGCACTGCCCCTCATCCGCAAGGAGACCCAAGGAGTCCGTTCGTGAAACGCCATGAGTTCCTGCGGGAACTGCACAAGGTCACCGCCAACCGCAACTACCTGGAGATCGGTGTCAACGACGGCCGCAGCCTGCGCCTGTCCCGCGTCCCCAGCATCGCCGTCGACCCCGCGTTCAAGGTGACCACCGAGATCCGCTGCGACGTCCACCTGGTGAAGGCCACCAGCGACGACTTCTTCGCCCGCGACAACCCCCTCCAGCACCTCAGGGGCGGCCGCCACCCCTGGCGCAACCTGCGGCGCGGCCGCCGGCCCCTCGGCCACTGGCGGCGCACCACCCTCGACCTGTCCTTCATCGACGGCATGCACCTGTTCGAGTACGCGCTGCGCGACTTCATCAACGTCGAGCGGCACTCCGACTGGTCGAGCGTGATCGTCTTCGACGACATGCTGCCCCGCAACGTCGACGAGGCGGCCCGCGACCGCCACACCTCCGCCTGGACCGGGGACGTCTTCAAGATCATCGAAATCCTGAACCGGCACCGCCCCGACCTCGTCACCGTCCTCGTCGACACCCAGCCCACGGGCCAGCTCGTCGTCTTCGGCGCCGACCCGCGAAGCCGGGTCCTGAGCCGACGGTACGACGAGATCATCGCAGAGTTCGATGTCCCCGACCCGCAGAAGGTCCCCGAAACGATCCTCGACCGCGTCCGAGCGATCCCCCCGGAAACCCTCCTGGAGGCAGGCTTCTGGCACCCCCTAGCCCGGGCACGCAACAGGCGCCTGCCCCGCACCCGAGGCTGGGACGCCCTGCGCAGCGCGCTGAGCCGGCTGACAGTCGACGGCTGACCCAGCGCCCTGAAGGGGCGCGGGGAACTGCGCGACGAGCCGCATCGGCGTGGTAGCTGAACGATGGACGGTGAGTGCTTTGAGGGGGCGCGGGGAACTGCGCGACGAGCCGCATCGGCGTGGTAGCTGAACGACGGGCGCTGAGTGCTTTGAGGGGGCGCGGGGAACTGCGCGACCAGCCACAACGGCGCCGCAGCCGAACAACGAACCTCAGCGCCCCCTACCCCGCACAACACGACCAAGCACCCGCCGCACCCCACGCCGCACCTTGTGAGCCAGCCTCCGCAGCCGGCCAGGCCGCGGCGCCGCCACCACCCGCACCCCGTCCGCCCCGACCCGCAGCGCCACCGCCAGCGGATGGAACCGCGCCCCCGCCCCGTCCGCCTCCGCCCCGTCCGCCCCCGCCCCGTCCGGCGCCAGACACAGCGCCGTGCGCCAGGTACGCCCGCCGAGGTCGTTGACGGGCAGCGAGGCCTCCAGCCGCCCGCCGGGCAGCAGCACCGCAGGCACGTCATGCGAACCGGGCCCGCTCAGCCGCAGCAGCACCCCCGTGCGGGCGGGCACGTGCAGCCGCAGGTCCACCCCGATCCGCTCCCCGGCGACCGACACGTCCCCGGGCACCAGTCGGCCGAGGCCCAGCCGCTTGCCCGCGCGGCCGACGTCCAGCGCGAGACTGGCGTACCGGTCGGTCCAGTACGGCAGGACCACCCGGCCCGCGACGACCCCGGCGGGCGGTGCGGGCCGGTCATGGCGCGGCGCCGGGCCGAGCCGCAGCTCCTTCGTCCAGCCGCCGAGCCCCACCCGCACATACGCGTCCCACAGCCCGTCCCCCGGCAGCACCGCCCGGTCCGCGGGGTCGACGGTCGCCGTCCCCCGCAGCACCAGCCGCACCCGGCTGCCGTCCCCGGCCGGAACCGTCTCCCGGACCACCTCCACCGGATGGAAGTACTGCGCCGCGCTGGCACGGTCGCGCAGCAGCAGGTCCGGTCTCGCCCTGCCGAACCGGCCGACCGTGTCCTCGCCGAGCCACCGCACCGCCTCGCCGACGTCCTTCGGCGGCCACTGCGGGGAGCCCCCGGCGGCCGGGAACGTCATCGGCCCGCCGTCGTGCGTGAGCTCCGCGGCGAACGCGATCCGCAGCACCCCGTCCTGCCAGCGGACGTCCTCCGGGTCGACGGTGAGCGCGACCCCGGACTCCCATTCGGCGAACGCGACGACATCGTCGTAGCGTCCGTCGGCGGCCAGGGCGGCGACCACCCGCTGCGTGGGCTGCAGCGGTGCCGCGACGCCCGGCCCGAAGCGCTCGACGACGACTCCGTGGATCTCGGCGAAGAGTTCCTTGCGGTAGTCCTCGGGCAGGTTCAGGAACCGCCTGCCGCGCAGCCGCTCCACCATCTCCACGCGCAGCCAGCGCCGGAAGAGACG
Source organism: Streptomyces sp. T028 (assembly GCF_048159505.1). NCBI lineage: Bacteria > Bacillati > Actinomycetota > Actinomycetes > Kitasatosporales > Streptomycetaceae > Streptomyces > Streptomyces sp. T028. Next base: position 36,818 of record NZ_JBLRVZ010000030.1, on the reverse strand, counting down.
GTCGCGCAGGGGGCCCGGCTCGGTGTACTTCTCGACGACGTCGAGGGCCTCACGCAGGTTCTTGAAGTACCCGACCGGGTCGAAGCGCTGGAAGCCCGCGTTCGCGTCGTCGTCGCGCCGCACGTGGTAGTAGCAGACGTAGTCGCCGAGCACCGAGACGTTGTCCGCGCGCAGATAGGCCTCGGTGACGAAGACATGGTCCTCCAGGCGCCGCCGCCCCTCCGGGAAGCGCAGCCCGGTGCGCTCCAGGAACGCCCGGCGGACCATCTTGTGCGGGGTGAGACTGTCGATGAGCGGCGCGTTCTCGACGCTCGCCTTCGGCCGGTTCACCCGGAACAGCTCCACCGGCACCCCGCGGCCCCGGCCGACCATCTTCCCCACGACGACGTCGGCGTCGTTGGCGACCCCGTACGCGTACATCCGCTCCAGGGCCTCGTCGCCGAGGTGGTCGTCGTTGTCGACGAACATGACGTACTCGCCGCGGGCGGCGTCGATGCCGACGTTGCGGGGCTTGCCAGACCAGCCGGAGTTCTCCTGGTGGATGACCCGCACCCGGGGATCCTCGGCGGCGAGCGCGTCGAGACGCGCCGGGGTGGCGTCCGTGGAGCCGTCGTCCACGAAGATCACTTCGTACTCGTCGGGCGGCAGCGACTGCCCGAGCAGTGACGCGACACAGTCCTCGATGTAGGGACCGGGGTTGTAGACGGGGACGATGACGCTGACCTTGACCGGCATCGGGCTCCTGGCCCCCTTTTTTTTGGATCTGTGTGGATCTGTGCCGTAGGGCGGATGCGCGTGGCCCGATGCTAACTCCGCCGTCCCTCGGCCACCTGTCCTGTTCCCCAGCGTTCATGAGCCGTTGCCCGCCGTTGCCCGCTGCTGCGGGGTCCGGCGGCCGTGGAGCAGACATCCGGCCTTGGTCCGGTCGGGGGAGGGGCCGGTCGGGGGAAGCGCTGCCCGGCCGCGCGTAGCCTGGCCCCGTGCGTCTGCTGCTGATGTCCGACACCCACCTCCCCCGGCGCGCCAAGGCGCTCCCCGCCCCGCTGCTCGACGAACTGCCCGAGGCGGACGTCGTCGTGCACGCCGGGGACTGGGTCGACACGGCCACCCTCGACCTGCTGGAGGCCCGCAGCCGGCGGCTGATCGGGGTGTACGGCAACAACGACGGCCCCGGGCTGCGCGCCCGGCTGCCCGAGGTGGCGTACGCCGACCTGGGCGGGCTGCGCTTCGGTGTGATCCACGAGACCGGCCCCGCCCAGGGCCGCGAGGCCCGCTGCGCCGTCCGCTTTCCCGACCTCGATGTCCTCGTCTTCGGCCACAGCCACATCCCCTGGGACAGCACCGCACCCGGCGGCCTCCGCCTGCTCAACCCGGGCTCCCCGACCGACCGCCGCCGCCAGCCGCACTGCACCTATCTGACCGCCTCAGTGGCGGACGGCCGCCTCACGGACGTCGTCCTGCACCGGCTGCCGCCCCGCTGACGGAACCCGTGACGGAACCGGGCCGCGCCCGGCCGAAACGGTCGAGGGCGGCCCGGCTGCTGCGATTCTGCTCTGCTTCACGGACCTCCTTCCGTCATGGGAATGGATGAAAAGGCCACTACCCAGCCCCCGCGTGTCCCACACGCCCTGATTGTGGTTAATTCGAACGATTCTCCGGAGGTCGGCCGTGGATCGCTCCCGCCGCCCCGGTCAGCGGAGCGCCCGTGCCGCCCCAGCGCAGCGCGACGATCTCGGCGGCCACCGACACCGCGACCTCCTCGGGCGTACGGGCACCCAGGTCGAGCCCGACCGGGGAGCGCAGCCGGGCGAGCTCGTCCTCGCCCAGCCCCGCCTCGACGAGCCGCCGCCGACGGTCGTCGTGGGTGCGCCGGCTGCCCATCGCCCCGATGTACGCGGCCGGCCGGCGCAGCGCCTCCTGAAGGAGCGGCACGTCGAACTTCGGGTCGTGGGTGAGGACGCAGATCACCGTGCGCCCGTCGGTCTCCGTGCCCCGTAGATAGCGGTGCGGCCAGTCCACGACCACCTCGACGCCCTCCGGGAAGCGGCTCGGCGTGGCGAACACGGGGCGCGCGTCGCACACCGTGACCCGGTAGCCCAGGAAGTCACCGATGCGGGCCACGGCCGCCGCGTAGTCGATCGCCCCGAACACCAGCATGCGCGGCGGCGGGGCGAAGGAGTGCAGGAACACCGCGACCGCGTCCTCGCGCCGCTGTCCGTGCGGCCCGTAGTGCCGCAGCCCGGTGGCCCCGAGGGCGAGTTCCCCGCGCGCGTCGGCCGTGACCGCCGCGTCCAGGCCCTCCGTGCCGAGCGAACCCGCGACGCGGTCCGGCCAGACAGCGAGGGCGGCGCCGTGCGGGGCCGGGCCGTCGGTCACCGTCGCCAGGGTCACCGGCTCGCCCGCGGCGACCGAGGCGGCGAGCGCGCCGAAGGCCGGATCCAGCGCGGGCGTGACGGGCCGTACCAGCACGGTGAGCTCCCCGCCGCAGGTCAGCCCGACCGCGAACGCGTCGGCGTCGCTGTACCCGAACGTCTGCAGGCACGCCCGCCCGCTCGCCACGACCTCCTGGGCGAGCTCGAACACCGCCCCCTCCACGCAGCCCCCGGACACACTGCCCACGACCTCGTCGTCCGGCCCCACCGCCATCGCCGCTCCCGGGGCGCGCGGCGCGCTGCGGCTGACCGCGACCACGGTCGCGAGCCCGAACGGCACACCGGCGCCGTACCACCCGCTCAGCACCGGCAGAATCTCGCGCACGTCTGCACGTTAATCCGTTGCGGCCCCACCCGCGCTCTGGTGCACTGCGCGGGTACCGCACCCGCAGGACCGCGGGTACCGGCCCCGAAAGATCAGGAGCAGAGATGCGCACTGCGTTCATGTCCCTCCCGGAAGGAACGACCCCCACTCCAAAGGACATGACACCTCGTGCACTTGCTCAACCTCGGGATCCTCGCCCACGTCGACGCCGGTAAGACCAGCCTCACCGAGCGTCTGCTGCACTCGGCCGGGATCATCGACGAGATCGGCAGCGTCGACGCCGGCAGCACGCAGACCGACACCCTCGCGCTGGAGCGGCAGCGCGGCATCACCATCAAGTCCGCCGTCGTCTCCTTCCCGGTCGACGACGTCACCGTCAACCTCATCGACACCCCGGGTCACCCCGACTTCATCGCCGAGGTGGAGCGGGTCCTCGGCGTGCTCGACGGGGCCGTCCTCGTCGTGTCGGCCGTCGAGGGCGTCCAGGCGCAGACGCGGATCCTCATGCGCACCCTGCGCCGGCTGGGCATCCCCACCATCGTCTTCGTCAACAAGATCGACCGGCGCGGCGCACGCGACGGCGGTCTGCTGCGGGAGCTCACCGAGCGGCTGTCGGTGCCCGTGGTCCCCATGGGGACGGTGAGCGGGGCCGGGACGCGCGAGGCCGCCTTCCACCCCGCACCGGTGCCGGAGGACGTCCTCACCGAGCACGACGACGACCTCCTCGCCGCGTACGTCGACGGCACGCTCACGCCCCGGCGCATCCGTGCCGCCCTCGTCGCCCAGACGGGCCGCACGCTGGTCCATCCGGTGTACTTCGGCTCCGCGGCGACCGGCGCGGGTGTGCCCGAACTCGTCGCCGGCATCAAGGAGTTGCTGCCCGCCGCCGAGGGGGACCCCGAGGGGCCGCTCTCCGGATCGGTCTTCAAGGTGGAGCGCGGCCCGGCCGGCGAGAAGATCGCCTACGCGCGCCTCTTCTCCGGCACCCTGCGCACCCGCGACCGCGTCCCCTACGGGGACACCGCGGGCAAGGTCACCGCGATCAGCGTCTTCGGCCACGGCACCGACGTGCGCGAGGAGACGGTCGCGGCGGGCCGCATCGCCCGCCTGTGGGGACTCGCGGACATCCGCGTCGGCGACAGCGTCGGCGCATCGCACCGGGAGTACGGCCATGTGTTCGCACCCCCGACCCTGGAGACGGTCGTCGTACCGGGCCCGGACACCGACCGTCGCTCCCTGCACCTCGCCCTCACCCAACTGGCCGAACAGGACCCGCTGATCGGCCTGCGCCACGACGAGGTCCGCCAGGAGACCTCCGTGTCCCTGTACGGCGAGGTGCAGAAGGAGGTGATCCAGGCGACCCTCGCCGACGACTACGGCCTGAAGGTCACCTTCCGCGAGACGACCCCGCTGTGCGTGGAGCGCCCGGCCGGAAGCGGAGCCGCCGCCGAGTTCATCAAGAAGGACGCCAACCCGTTCCTCGCCACCGTCGGCCTGCGCGTCGAACCCGCCCCGCCCGGCACCGGTGTCACCTTCGGCCTGGAGGTGGAGCTGGGCGCGATGCCGTACGCCTTCTTCAAAGCGGTCGAGGACACCGTCCGCGCCACCCTCGGCCAGGGCCTGCACGGCTGGCAGGTCACCGACTGCGCGGTCACCATGACCCACTCCGGTTACTGGCCCCGGCAGAGCCACGCCCACCAGGGCTTCGACAAGAGCATGTCCACCACCGGATACGACTTCCGGGGCCTGACCCCGCTGGTCCTCGTCGAGGCGCTGCGCCGGGCGGGCACCCGGGTGTACGAGCCCATGCACCGGTTCCGGCTCCAGGCCCCCGCGGACACGCTGGGCGCCCTGCTGCCGGTGCTCGCCGCGCGGCGGGCCGTACCGCGGTCGACGGACACCCGGGACGGGCGGTGCCTGCTGGAGGGAGCGGTGCCGGCCGCCCAGGTGCACGGCCTGGAGCAGCGCGTTCCCGGGCTGACCCGGGGCGAGGGGGAGTGGGAGAGCGCCTTCGACCACTACGCGCCCGTGGTCCAGGGGACGGTCCCGGAGCGGCCGCGCACCGACCTCAACCCGCTCGACCGGAAGGAGTACCTGCTGAACGTGACGGGCCGGACGGGCGCGTGAGGTGAGCGAGGGCGCACGAGATGAGCAACGGGCGCAGGAGGTGAGCGAGGGGCGCACGAGGTGTGGCAAGAGGTGAACGATGTTCAACCTTACTCGTGAGTCAGATGTATTGACGGTGTCCGGAAAGCGCCCGACTGTAGTGGACATGCCGAATATCCGGGCACGTCTGCTCGCTGTTCTGGTTGTCCTCTGCGGACTCTGCGGTTTCCTGACGGTGGCGGGCACGCCCGCCGCCGCGGCCACCGTCCCCGACTCCCTCTCGTTCGACGGCACGGCGCTCACCGTGTCGAACGGCCGCTTCGTCGACGGAAACGGCCGCGAGGTCGTGCTGCGCGGCTACAACGTCTCCGGCGAGACGAAACTCGACGAGAACAAGGGTCTGCCCTTCGCCTCGGTCGCCGACGCCAAGAAGTCGGCGACCGCCCTGCGCGCCCTCGGCGGCGGCAACGCCGTGCGCTTCCTGCTCTCCTGGGCCTACGCCGAACCGGTGAAGGGCCAGGTCGACACCACGTATCTGGCCTCCGCCACCGCCCAGATGCAGGCCTTCCTCGACGCGGGCATCCGGGTCTACCCCGACTTCCACCAGGACCTGTACTCCCGCTACCTGTTCAACTCGGGCAGCTGGTACACCGGCGACGGCGCCCCCGCGTGGGCGGTGGCGCTCGGCAACTACCCCACCGAGTCCTGCGGGATCTGCTTCATGTGGGGCCAGAACATCACCCAGAACGGCGCGGTGAAGGCCGGCCAGTACGACTTCTGGCACAACAACTACGGCCTCCAGGACTACTTCCTGGCCACGGCCCAGAAGACCATGGCGTACATCAAGGCGAACCTCACCACCGAGGAGTTCACCGGCGTCCTCGGCTTCGACCCCTACAACGAGCCGTACGCCGGCACCTACGACTCCGGCCAGGCCAGCCGCACCTGGGAACGCGACCTGCTGTGGCCCTTCTACGTCAAGTTCCGGGCCCGGATGGACGCCGCCGGCTGGACCGACAAGCCGACCTTCGTCGAACCGAACCTCTTCTGGAACGGCAACGTCAGCAAGGAGGAGGGCGGCCTCCTCGACGCCGGCACGATCGGCTCCCGGTACGTCTTCAACACCCACTTCTACGACCAGAAGGCCATCTCCGGGATCCTCATGTGGGGCAACGCCGAGGACGGCCAGTACGTGAGCGACTTCGGCACGGTCCGCGACCGCGCCTCGGCGCTCGGCACGACGGCGATCGTCAGCGAGTTCGGTCACCCGCTGAACGGCAGCACGGCCGGCAAGGCGCCGACCGTCCTGAAGGCGATGTACCAGGCCCTCGACTCACGGGTGAAGGGCGCCAACTGGTGGACCACTCCGGCGACTTCGGGCCCGGTGCTCTCCGGTTCGCAGTGGCAGTGGGACATCTACAACGGCCGGCACCACGAGCTGATGAACGGCAACGCCGACAAGGTGATGACCTCCGGCGACGCCTGGAACGACGAGGACCTCTCCGCCGTACGCCTCGACGACAGCGGTGTGGTGACGCTCCGTCAGGACGCCCGGCTGCTCGACCGGGTCTACCCGAGCGCCACGTCCGGCTCCACCGTCGCCTTCACCTACGAGGACCGCTCCCGCGACGGTTCCACCACGCTCACCTGGAACCCGGTACCCAGCAGCCTGCCGAACGTGGCCTCGCTGGTCGGCTCCGGCCAGTACAGCGTGTTCGTGTGGCGCTCGAACGGCGGGACGGCACCGACCGAGCTGCATCTGCCCGCGTCCTTCCCCACCGCGTCCACCACGGTCGTCTCCGACCTGGGCACGGTGTACGGGCCGCCGGCGTACACGTCCTCCACGAAGATCGCCGCCACCGCGGAGCCGGGTGGTACGGGCAGCCGCCGACTGCTGCTCAGCACCACCGACTCCGGTGTTCTGCACTACGCGCTGGTGACCAACGGCGCGACCTCGCCGTCCGCGACCCTGCTGGCCGCAGCCCGCAGTGAACTGGCGGCGTGGGTGGCCTCGAAGATCGGCTAGGCAGATCAGTGCACAGGAGAGGGGGCGGGCGCCCGGCGCCCGCCCCCTCTCCTGCTGCTCGGGTCAGCTGCCGGTGCCCGTCCAGTCGGCCGCGACATGGCCGAGCCGCACCCGCTGCGGGTGGTCGCCCACCGGGATCGACACGATCTTCTGGCCGGTGGCGAAGTCGATCGCGGTGACCTGGTCGGCGCCGCTCTCGGAGATCACACAGTCCTTGCCGTCGCCGCTGACCGTGGCCCAGTACGGCTTGGACGCGGTGACCAGCGGGCCCTCCTGGTGGGTGCTGCGGTTGACGACCGTCGCGTAGTCGTCCATGGTGCCCGCGACGCACAGCTTGCTGCCGTCGGGGCTCATCGACAGACCGTGGTGGCGCGAGTCGTTGACGAACGAGGTGCGCTCGTCGCTTGTCGCCGGGTTCTTCGGCAGGGTCTTGGTGCGGGTGATGCTGTCGGAGGCGAGGTCGTACTCGAAGAAGCCGTTGAAGAACGACACCTGGAAGTACAGCTTGGACTCGTCCGGCGAGAACACCGCCGGGCGGACCGCGTCCGAGTAGTCGGTGAGGCCGATCGCGTCCAGCTTCTCCCGCATGTCGATGATCTTGACCTGCTTGTAGGTGGTCGCGTCGACGACCGTGATGCGCCGGTCGCCCTTCGTCCAGTCCAGCCACGGGGCGTCGAGATCGGTGTTCACGTCACCGATCGCCATGTTGTAGATGTACTTGCCGTCCTTGGTGAAGATGTTCTCGTGCGGCTTGTCGCCGGTGGCGAACGATCCCACCTGGTTGCCCGTGTTGATGTCCAGCACGTGCACGGTGTTGGCGGTCGACGCGGAGACCGCGACACGGGTGCCGTCGGGGGAGACGGCCATGTGGTCGGAGCGGTAACCGGACACCGGGAAGCGCCAGTTGATGGCACCGGTGGACAGATCGATGGAGACCACGTCGGCGAAGCTGGGCCGTGAGACGACCACGGACTTCCCGTCCGGCGTGGAGTACATGTCGTCCACGAACTGGTCGTTCCCCTCGCCGACGCCGTTGCGGATGGCCATGAAGTAGATCCACTTGATGGGGTCGGCGTTGATCTCCGCCATCCGCGCGTCCTTGTCGGGGATCACATTGATCCGGCCGACCTTCGCGAAGTCACCGGTGGACTTGATGACGTCCGCGGTGCCCTCCCAGTTGTTGCCGACGAACATCACCTCGCGCAGTGCGGCGCCGGACGCGGCCTGGGCCGTGGTGACGGGGGCGGTGACGGACAGGACGAGGGCGGCGGCTACGGCGCAGAGGTGACCGGGTCTGAAGGCGGCCATGAGTGCTCACTCCTTTGGAGTGGGGAAACGGGTGGGGCAGGGCTGAGCGGCTCGACGAGGCCAGAATCTGAACACGGCTGCGTTCAGACTGGACTTACTGGAAAGTAAGGAAGGGGTGCCCTTCGCCACAAGACTCCGTGCACGACAAAATTGGCCACGGGGGAGCACGGAGCGATGCGGGAGGGTGCAGTGACGGGCAGGCTCAGGGCGCCGACCGGCCGGTACGGCGGCAAGACCGCGGCCGAGCGGCAGGCCGAGCGGCGTGGGAGGTTTCTCGAGGCGGCGCTGCGGTTGTTCGGGGACACGCCCGGCTACCGGGGCGCGACGGTCGCGGCCCTCAGCGAGGCCGCCGGCCTGTCGACCCGCCAGTTCTACGAGGAGTTCCGCACCCTCGAGGACGTCCTCGCGGCCCTCCACCTCCAGGTCAACGACTGGGCGGAGGAGGCGGTCGTGGCCGCCTTCGCCGGGGCGGAGGGCCTGCCGCTGGCCGAACGGGTCACGGCGATCTTCCGCGCCTACGCCGGCAACGTCACCTCCGACCCCCGCCGCATTCGTATCACCTTCGTCGAGATCGTCGGCGTCAGCCCCCGCCTGGAGGAGCAGCGCCTCGCCCGACGGGCCCGCTGGATCGAGCTGATCTGCGCCGAGGCCACGGCCGCCGCCGAACGCGGAGAGGCGGCCCCTCGCGACTACCGCCTGGCCTCCACCGCCTTCATCGGCAGCGTCAACGGCCTCCTCCACGACTGGACCGCCGGCTGGGTCGACGCGACCCTGGACGAGGTGGTCGACGAACTGGTCCGCCAACTGCTGGGGATACTCCGGCCGGAGGGATGGCGGAACGGGGTCCGCTGAGCCGGGGCGCGGCACGGTGGCGGACCTGGTGGTGATCGAGTCTCAGCGACACGCCGTGCACACGCCGTGTTCGCGGCGTGTCGCTGAGACTGAACGCACACTTCGCCCCGCCTGTGGGCGACCCGCGAGGGGTTCCTCACCCGAGTCGTCCCACCGCCTCCACCGCTCGCCCCACCCCGTCCTCCGCGCGCACCCGGGCGCCCAACTCCCTCGCCCGCTCGGCGTACCGGGACTCACGGGCGGCCCGGGTGAGGGCCGCCGCCAGGGTCTCGGCGGTCAGCCGGCGCAGGGGGACCGCCCGAGGGGCCACCCCCGCCCTGACGAGCCGGTCGGCCCAGAAACCCTCGTCGAACTGGATCGGGACCGGTACGGCCGGGACGCCCGCGCGGACCCCGGCCGCCGTGGTGCCCGCGCCGCAGTGGTGGACCACCGCGGCCGTCTCGGGGAAGAGCAGGGAGTGCGGTACCTCGTCGACGGTCAGGATGTCGTCGCCGTCGGCCGCGAGACCGGCCCAGCCGCGCTGGATCACCCCGCGCAGCCCGGCCAGCCGCAGCGCCCGTACGATCTCGGCGCTCAGCCGGTGGGGATCGGGCACCGTCGCGCTGCCCAGGCCGACGAAGACCGGCGGCGGCCCCGCGTCGAGGAACTCCCGCAGGTCGCGGGGGAGTCGGTCCTCACGGTCGTACGGCCACCAGTAGCCGGTGATGTCGAGCCCCGACCGCCAGTCCCGGGGCCGGGGCACCAGGAGGGGGCTGAAACCGTGCAGTACCGGGCCGCTCCGGCGGTTCCGTGAGCGCGAGCCCTTGGCCGGCAGGCCGAGGCGGGCGCGGACGGCGGGCAGGACCGGGGCGAAGACCTGGTCGACGGCCAGCTCGACGCCGTGTCCGGCGAGGCGGTTGCCGAGGGTGCCCCAGGATCCGCCGCCGAGCATGGGCGGCGCGAACTCCCGGGTGGGCGCGATCGGTTGGAGGTGGAGGCCGAGGCTCGGCAGGGAGAGCCCCTCGGCGATGGTGTGTGCCAGGGGCGCGAGTGGGGCCGCCGCCAGCAGGGCGTCGGCGCAGCGCGCGGCGGTCAGGAGGTCGTCGGTCATCTCCCCGACCACCGCCCGCGCCAGCCGGACCGCCCGCAGCAGCTTGCCCGGACCGCTGGCGCTGTGGTGCAGCCCCCGGCCGCGCTCCGACTCCAGTTCGGCCCGTGGGTCGACCGGGAGCGGATGGAAACCCACCCCCGAGCCGGTCACCAGCGGCGCGAACCGCTCATGGGTGACCAGGGTGACCTCGTGGCCCGCACGCACCAGGGCGTGCCCCAGGCCGGTGAAGGGGGCGACATCGCCCCGGGAGCCCGCCGTCATGATCGCCACTCGCACGTCGGACAGTATGGCGGCGTCCGGGCCGATGACGGGAGCAACGGCCCAGCGAACACCACGACTTCACTCCTGAGACCGGTCACATGACTTCTGTCCCAGCCGTTGACTTCCCCCTCTGGCGCGCTCTACTTTCGGCGCGCAACTGTTCGGTTCATCGATCTTCGTTCGAGATTTCGAATCCCGGAGCCGCCGCATGCTTCCCCCACCGCGCTCAAGCCTCCTCAGGCGCTGCAGAACCGCAGCCGTGCGCCTCCTCGCCCTGGCGCTGACCGCGACAGCCGCTCTGCTGTTCGCCGTCCCCGCCCCCGCCCAGGCCGCGACGTCCCGTCAGATACCGGTGCCCACCGCCCCGATGGGCTGGGCGTCCTGGAACAGCTTCGCCGCGAAGATCGACTACAGCGTCATCAAGGGGCAGGTCGACGCGTTCGTCGCGGCAGGTCTGCCGACGGCCGGATACCAGTACGTCAACATCGACGAGGGCTGGTGGCAGGGCACCCGCGACAGCGGCGGCAACATCACCGTCGACGAGTCGGAGTGGCCCGGCGGTATGAGCGCCATCGCCGACTACATCCACAGCAAGGGCCTCAAGGCGGGCATCTACACGGACGCCGGCAAGGACGGCTGCGGCTACTACTACCCGACCGGCCGCCCCGCAGCGCCCGGCAGCGGCAGCGAGGGCCACTACGAGCAGGACATGCTGCAGTTCTCGAAGTGGGGCTTCGACTTCGTGAAGGTCGACTGGTGCGGCGGTGACGCCGAGGGCCTCGACGCGGCGACGACCTACACCGCGATCAGCAGCGCGGTCGCCAAGGCGACGGCCACCACCGGCCGCCCGCTCACCCTCTCCATCTGCAACTGGGGCTACCAGAACACCTGGAACTGGGCCCCGGGCCTGGCCCCCATGTACCGGACCAGCACCGACATCATCTACTACGGCAACTCGCCGTCGATGACGAACCTGCTGTCCAACTTCGACCAGGGCCTGCACCCGCTCGCCCAGCACACCGGCTACTACAACGACCCGGACATGCTGATGGTCGGCATGAGCGGCTTCACCGCCGCCCAGAACCGCACCCACATGAACCTGTGGGCCATCTCGGGCGCCCCGCTGCTGGCCGGCAACGACCTCACCACCATGACCACCGAGACCGCGAACATCCTCAAGAACCCCGAGGTCATCGCCGTCGACCAGGACGCGCGCGGCCTCCAGGGCAGCAAGGTCGCCGAGGACACCACCGGGCTCCAGGTGTACGGCAAGGTCCTCTCCGGCACCGGCAAGCGGGCCGTCGTCCTGCTCAACCGGACCTCCTCCGCCGCGAACATCACCGTCCGCTGGTCCGACCTGGGCCTGACCGGCGCCTCCGCGACCGTGCGCGACCTGTGGTCCCGGTCCGACGTCGGCTCGTACAGCACGAGCTACACCCAGAGCGTCCCGGCGGGCGGCTCGGTGATGCTCACCGTCACCGGCGGCACCGAGGCCTCGGGCAGCACCTACACCGGTACGTCGAGCTTCTCCGGCGTGGTCGCGGGCGCCACCGGCACGAAGATCGTGGACGTCGCCTACACCAACACCGCCTCGACGGCCAAGACCGCGACGCTCAAGGTCAACGGCCAGGGCACCACCACGGTCTCCTTCCCGCCGACCGGCTCCAGCCAGGGCACCATCAGCCTCCTGGTCGGCCTGTCCAAGGGCTCGTCCAACACCCTGACCTTCAGCGACGCGCCGACCCTCGCCGACATCACCGTCAAACCCCTGGCGGGCATGAACGGCAACCAGGTCATCGGCAAGCAGTCCAGCCGCTGCCTGGACGTCTACAACAACACCATCACCAACGGCACCCAGGCGGAGATCTGGGACTGCAACGGCGGCCAGAACCAGTCCTGGACGTACACCTCCCGCAAGGAACTCGTGGTGTACGGCAACAAGTGCCTGGACGCCTACAACCTGGGCACCACCAACGGCACCAAGGTCGTGATCTGGGACTGCAACGGCCAGAACAACCAGAAGTGGAACGTCAACAGCGACGGCACCATCACCAACGTCAACGCGGGCCTGTGCCTCGACGTCAACGGTGCGGCCACCGCCAACCGCTCCGTGCTGGTGCTGTGGTCGTGCAGCGGCGCCACCAACCAGAGCTGGACGCTGAACTGACGGCCGTACCTCACACGTGTCCCGCCGATCATGACGGTCGGCGGGACGCGCCCGCTCGCTCCCTCACCGGCTGATCGTGCGACCGGGCGTCATCGACTCCGGCCGTGCCGTGTGCGCGGCGGGCGGGGTGCGGGAGGAAGCGGGCGCGGCCGGCGCGCTGCTTTCAGGGCCGTTCGCAGCAGGGCGACGGAGAGGCGTCGGCCCGCCGCCGATGGTGGCGCCGGCAGTACGGAACGGTGGCCGCGCGACCGCCCCAGCCGGGCCGAGAAGGTCCAGGTCAGCCGGGAGCTGACCTGGACCCCCGCGAACTTCCTCCCTACTCGTCCCATGCCTGGATCATCGTCTGCTCGACGATCTTGCCGTTCCGCAGCGTGAGCATCGACTCGGCGAGGACCCGCACGCCGTCCGCGTACTCGCAGGACTCGGTGAAGGCGACACGGTCGCCCTGGACGATGCACTCGTCCAGCTTGTGCGTCTTGATGTCGCGGCTGTAGACGTCCTGCAGCAGTTCGCCGATCTCCGCCCGGCCGTGCAGCACCCGAGGGCTGCTGGGCTGGGTGTTGCGGTCGACGATGCGCAGCTCCGCGTCGTCCGCGTAGAGCGACAGCAGATCCGAGGCGGTCGATCCCTCGACGCCTCTGCGCAGGGTGTCAGTGGAGAAGCCGGAACTTGCCGCGGTGCCCATGATGACCTCCTAGGAGGGCCGCGGACCGAGGGGGCCGGGCCGCCGGTCCCTCACCTTCGAGCGTCCTCCGCCCCGCGGACCTCGGCAAGCGCAACCGCCGCGCTCCGCCTCCCGGGTGAGCCCGCTCCGCCGCCCGTGTCCATGACGCCGCCCGCCGCGTTGCCGAAGGCATGATCTCCACTCGACGCATCGCCGCCGTCGCCGCTCTCGCCGCCGGGGTCACGGGTCTCGCCGTCCCCTTGGCGAACGCGGCCGAAGCCCCGGCCGACGGCCGGATCCGGCCGATGACCACGCTCGACTCGCTCGCCGCGAGCGAGGTCCCGGCGGAGCACCGGGCCGCGCTGCCGCCGGTCTCCCGGCAACTGGGCGAGCTGAACAACGTCCACCAGGTCAACAAGCTGAACGAACTGCACCAGCTCACCGACCTCGCCGCCCCCGTCACCGGGCTGCTCCCCGCGGTCCAGCCCTGAACCGCCGGTTCCCCGCGCGTCCGCTTCCCCGCCTCACTCGGCCGTCGCGAGGAACTGCGTGGCCGCCAGCTCGGCGTAGAGCGGATCGCCCGTCACCAGCTCACGGTGCGTTCCCACCGCCCGCACCCGGCCCGCGTCCATGACGACGATCCGGTCGGCCATCGTCACCGTCGACAGCCGGTGCGCGACGACCAGCACCGTCGTCGTCCGGGCCACGTCCGCGACGGTGTCCCGCAGCGCCGCCTCGTTCACCGCGTCCAGCTGCGAGGTCGCCTCGTCGAGCAGCAGCAGCCGGGGGCGGCGCAGCAGGGCGCGGGCGATGGCCACCCGCTGCCGCTCCCCGCCGGACAGCTTCGTCCCCCGGTGCCCGACCAGCGTCTCCAGGCCCTGCGGCAGCCGGTCGGCCAGCCCGTCCAGCCGGGTCGTCTTCAGCACCCGCCGTACCGTGTCGTCGTCCGCCTCCGGGTTGCCCAGCAGCAGATTGGCGCGCAGCGAGCCCGACAGCACGGGCGCGTCCTGCTCGACGTACCCGATGGACGACCGCAGCAGCGGCAGCTCCCAGTCGGCGAGCGCGCGGCCGTCGAGGCTGATCGTGCCCGACTCGGGGTCGTAGAACCGCTCGATGAGCGAGAACACCGTGGTCTTGCCCGCGCCCGACGGGCCGACGAACGCCGTCATGCCCCGCGCCGGGACGTCGAACGTCACCCCGTGGTGGACGTACGGCAGATCGTCGGCGTACCGGAAGCGGACCTCGGTGAAGGACAGCGCGGCCGGTTCGGCGGCGGGGGAGGGCAGCGGGGCGGGCCGGGCCGCCGGCTCGGCGGGCAGCGCCAGCGCCTCCTGGATCCGGCTGAGGGCCGCCGCACCCGTCTGGTACTGGGTGATGGCGCCCACGACCTGCTGGATCGGCGCCATCAGGTAGAAGACGTACAGCAGGAACGCCACCAGCGTCCCGACGCCGATCGCGCCCGTCGCGACCCGAGCCCCGCCCACCGCCAGCACGGTGATGAACGCGCTCTGCATCGCGAGCCCGGCCGTGTTCCCGGCCGCCGCCGACCACTTGGCGGCGCGCACGCTCTGCCGCCAGGACTCCTCGGCCGCCGCGTGCAGCGTCTCCTCCTCCCGGTACTCGGCGCCCGACGCCTTCACCGTGCGCAGCGCGCCCAGGACCCGCTCCAGCGAGGCCCCCATCACCCCGACCGCGTCCTGGGCCTGCCGGCTCGCCCGGTTGATGCGCGGCACGATCAGCCCGAGGACCACGCCCGCGCACAGGATCACGGCCAGGGTCACCCCCAGCAGCACCGGGTCGACCAGCCCCATCATCACCACCGTCGCGGCCAGCGTGAGCCCTCCGGTGCCCAGGCCCACCAGCGAGTCGGTGGTGACCTCGCGCAGCAGGGTCGTGTCGGAGGTGATCCGGGCCATCAGATCGCCGGGCTCGCTGCGGTCCACGGCCGGGATGCGCAGCCGCAGCAGATACGACGACAGCGCCCGCCGCGCGCCCAGCACCACCGACTCCGCGGTACGCCGCAGCACGTACGAACCCAGCGCCCCCACGGCCGCGTTGGCGACCACCAACCCGGTCAGGGCGAGCAACGCGCCGGTGATCGCGCGGTCGTGGGACAGGTCCTCGATCAGCCCCCGGGCCACGAGCGGCAGCAGCAGCCCGGTCGCCCCGGTGACCAGCGACAGCACCGCCCCCGCCAGCAGGGACCCGCGGTGTGGTCGTACGTAGTCGAGCAGCAGCCGCCACGGGGGTCGTATGCCGGCTGTCTCTGCGTTGCTCACGGGGCTCCTCGGCGCTCGGACGGAGCCTTCAGGCTACGGCGGCGATCGCCGAGCGTGGCCGGAAGGAGGGCTTCCGGGGCAGTCGCCGTGCCCTTACCGCTCCGTCACACGTAGGGTCGGACCTGGGACGGATGACCGCCGAGGAAAGGGGCAGCACCATGCCGCAGGAAGTACGCGGAGTGATCGCGCCGGGCAAGAACGAGCCGGTGCGGGTGGAGACCATCGTGATCCCCGACCCCGGCCCCGGTGAGGCCGTCGTACAGATCCAGGCCTGTGGCGTGTGCCACACCGACCTGCACTACAAGCAGGGCGGGATCAACGACGAGTTCCCGTTCCTGCTCGGCCATGAGGCGGCGGGTGTGGTCGAGTCCGTCGGCGAGGGTGTCACGGACGTCGCGCCGGGTGACTTCGTGATCCTGAACTGGCGTGCGGTGTGCGGACAGTGCCGGGCCTGTCTGCGCGGGCGCCCGTGGTACTGCTTCAACACGCACAACGCGAAGCAGAAGATGACCCTCACCGACGGCACCGAGCTGTCCCCGGCCCTCGGTATCGGCGCCTTCGCCGAGAAGACGCTGGTGGCGGCCGGTCAGTGCACGAAGGTCGACCCGTCGGTGTCGCCGGCCGTGGCCGGGCTCCTGGGCTGCGGTGTGATGGCGGGCATCGGCGCGGCGATCAACACCGGCAACGTCGGCCGCGGCGACACGGTCGCGGTGATCGGCTGCGGTGGTGTCGGCGACGCGGCGATCGCCGGGGCCAACCTGGCCGGCGCGGCGAAGATCATCGCCGTCGACATCGACGACCGCAAGCTCGAGACCGCGAAGAAGATGGGCGCCACCCACACGGTCAACTCCAAGGACACCGACGCCGTCGAGGCGATCCGCGAGCTGACCGGCGGCTTCGGCGCGGACGTCGTCATCGAGGCGGTCGGCCGCCCGGAGACGTACCAGCAGGCCTTCTACGGCCGCGACCTGGCCGGCACGGTCGTCCTGGTCGGCGTACCCACCCCGGAGATGAAGCTCGAACTGCCGCTCCTGGACGTCTTCGGCCGCGGCGGATCCCTGAAGTCCTCCTGGTACGGCGACTGCCTGCCCTCCCGGGACTTCCCGATGCTGATCGACCTGCACCAGCAGGGCCGCCTGGACCTGGCCGCGTTCGTCACCGAGACCATCCAACTCGACGAGGTGGAGAAGGCGTTCGAGCGGATGCACCACGGAGACGTCCTGCGTTCGGTGGTGGTGCTGTGATGGCCGCCCGAGTCGAACGTCTCGTCACCTCCGGCCAGTTCAGCCTCGACGGCGGCACCTGGGACGTGGACAACAACGTCTGGATCGTCGGCGACGACCACGAGGCGATCGTCATCGACGCCGCCCATGACGCCGCCGCCATCGCCGAGGCCGTCGGCGACCGTCGGCTGACGGCGATCGTGTGCACCCACGCCCACAACGACCACGTCGGCGCCGCTCCCGCCCTCGCGGAACTGACCGGCGCGACCGTCTGGCTGCACCCGGACGACCTGCCGCTGTGGAAGCTCACCCACCCGGACCGCGAGCCCGACGCCCAGCTGGCCGACGGCCAGGTCATCGAGGCCGCCGGCACCGACCTGACCGTCCTGCACACCCCTGGGCACGCGCCCGGCGCGGTCTGCCTGTACGCATCCGGGCTCGGTGTCCTGTTCACCGGCGACACCCTGTTCCAGGGCGGCCCCGGCGCCACCGGCCGCTCCTACTCCCACTTCCCGACGATCATCACCTCGATCCGGGAGAAACTGCTCTCCCTCCCGCCCGAGACCCAGGTGCTCACCGGCCACGGCGACGCCACGACCATCGGCGCGGAGGCACCCCATCTGGAGGAGTGGATCGCGCGAGGGCACTGAGAGCCTGTGTCATATCCCCGCCCACCGGAAAAGGGCGGGCACACGGTCGTGGGCCGGTCCTACGATCACGCCCATGACCACAACCACCACCCTCACGACCCTGCACACCACCCGCGTCCTGCGCTGCGCCCCCGAGGGGCCGGCGCTGGACGGGGAGCGCGCCGCGCTCGATCTCGTCGGCGACGCGATGGGACGGGACGCGGAGCTGGTCGCGGTCCCCGCCGAGCGGTGCGGGGAGGAGTTCTTCCGGCTGCGGTCGGGGGTCGCGGGCGCGGTGGTGCAGAAGTTCGCCAACTACCGGCTGCGGCTGGCCGTCGTCGGTGACATCTCCCGGCACCTCGCGGAGAGCTCCGCGCTGCGTGACTTCGTGTACGAGTCGAACCGGGGCCGCCAGCTGTGGTTCGTGGCCGACGAGGCCGAACTGGCGGACCGGCTGCGCCCCGCCGGGTGACACCCGGCGAGCCCGCGGAAAAAGGCGACAGGAGATGTCCGGCTTCCGCGCGACCCTCGAATCCGAACCGAGGAACGCGTGAGGAGGCCGGACATGACGGGTCCGCTGGAGGGCAGGGTCGCGCTGGTGGCGGGGGCGACACGGGGCGCCGGACGGGGGATCGCCGTCGAACTGGGCGCGGCCGGTGCCACCGTCTACGTGACGGGGCGCACCACCCGCGACCGCCGCTCCGAGTACGACCGCCCCGAGACCATCGAGGACACCGCCGACCTGGTCACCGAGGCCGGCGGACGCGGCATCGCCGTGCCCACCGACCATCTCGAACCCGCCCGGGTCCGCGCGCTCGTCGACCTCATCGACACCGAGCAGGGCCGGCTCGACGTCCTCGTCAACGACATCTGGGGTGCCGAGCACCTCTTCGCCTGGGACACCCCGGTCTGGGAGCACGACCTCGACAAGGGCCTCAGACTGCTCCGCCTCGCCGTCGAGACCCACGCGATCACCAGCCACCACGCGCTTCCGCTTCTGCTGCGGTATCCCGGGGGCCTGGTGGTGGAGATGACCGACGGCACCGCCGAGTACAACCGCGACACCTACCGCAACAGCTTCTTCTACGACCTCGCCAAGACCTCCGTCCTGCGCATGGCGTTCTCCCTCGGCCATGAACTCGGCCCGCGCGGCGCCACCGCCGTCGCCCTCACCCCGGGCTGGCTGCGCTCGGAGATCATGCTCGACGCCTTCGGCGTCACCGAGGACACCTGGCGCGACGCCCTCGACCGCGTCCCCCACTTCGCCATCTCCGAGACACCCCGTTATGTCGGCCGGGCCGTCGCCGCCCTCGCCGCCGACCCCGACGTGGCCCGTTTCAACGGACAGTCCCTCTCCAGTGGCGGCCTCGCCCCGGTCTACGGCTTCACCGACCTCGACGGCAGCCGCCCCGACGCCTGGCGCTACCTGGTCGAGGTCCAGGACGCGGGGAAACCGGCGGACGTGACCGGCTACCGCTGAGGACACAGGCTCTCGGGCCCAGGACACTCGCACGGTCGTCGGACGGCAAGTTCACCGTTTCGTCACAGGTCGGGCGGTACCACAACCACAGCCCCCGTCCACCGGTCTAGGTTGGCGAGATCGCAACCGCGCCGGAAAGAGGCACCCATGGGGGACATACGCAGACGAGGAGCCGTCGCTCTCGGGGTCACGGGGCTGGTGGCCCCGCTGACGCTCGTGCTGGGCGCCGCTCCCGCCCAGGCCGCCACCTGCACCACGCAGACCGGGCCGTACCAGAAGCAGGTCGAGAAGTTCCTCGGCCGGCCCGTCGACGGCCGGCAGTCGGCCGCCGACTGCCGGGCCATCCAGGCCTTCCAGACAAAGCACGGCATCACCCCGAACATCGGCTACGCCGGGTCCGTCACCTGGGGCGTGATGGACCTCATGAACAAGCAGAAGGCCGTGGGCAGCAACCCCAACGCGGCCCGCAAGTGCCCCACCAACAGGGGCCGGATCGCCTGCGTCAACCTCACCCTCCAGCTCAGCTGGATCCAGGACGGCAGCAGGCTCGTGTACGGTCCCGTCCCGGTCCGCACGGGCCGCAACGGGTACGAGACCCGCACCGGGCTGAAGAAGATCTACTGGCGTGACATCGACCACGTGTCGAGCATCTACAACGTGCCGATGCCCTACAGCCAGTTCTTCGACGGCGGCCAGGCCTTCCACTCGGTCAACCTCAGCATGTGGAACCCGCCGGGCTCCCACGGTTGCGTCAACATGACCACGACCACCGCCAAGAAGTACTGGTCGCTGCTGAAGAACGGCGACGACGTCTTCGTGTACGGCCGCAAGCCGGGCACCTGACGGCACCCGGCACCGGCAGGGGTGAACTGCCCGAGGGGGGTTGACAGATCGGGTTGACAGAAGGACGTGATCAGTAACACGGTGCGGAATGTCTGATTTATCCGTACTTACTCACGCGGCCTTCACCTCGGGAGTCGTATGCTTCACGCCATGTCCACCACTGTTGAAACCGTTTCCGATCGTTCGGCTGACGAGGTCAACGAGGAGATCCGGGCCCTGTGGCTGCGGTCGGGCGGGACACTGAGCGTCGAGCAGCGCGCTGAGTATCAGCGGCTCGTCCTGGAGTGGGCCGCCGCGGCCCCGCAGCCGCTGAACGCGGTCTGAGCTCCTCGTAGGCCGAAGCAGACCGAAGCGGGCACCCTGACCGGGTGCCCTTTTCGTTGCGCGCAGCTCCTGAGGCCGGCTCAGCGGCGGCTCAGCCCCAGGTCGCCGAGTAGTACTCCCGGTAGGCCTTGCGGTCCTGTTCGGCACGGATGTAGCGGGTGGCGACCAGAGCGACCAGACTGCCGCCGATCACCAGCAGACCGGGGCCGATGTTGTTCGGGTCGGTGAGCCGGGCGGCCAGGGAGATCCCGCCGCCGATGCCCGTCACCGGGGTCGTCGAGCCCGGCGAGGCCGAACCCGGCGCGATCGCCGCCTGGGTGGGGGAGACGGACGGCTGGGGAGCACCGGACGGCGAGGTGCCACCCTGCCCGTTGCCCGAGGGCGCGGCCACGATGAGCGTCATACCCAGCTGCGCCAGCGCCCGGGTCACCGGCTGGAAGAACGTCGTTCCGCCCGTCGTGCAGTCACCGCTGCCGCCGGAGGTGACGCCGAGCGCGATGCCCTCCGAGAACATCGGCCCTCCGCTGTCCCCGGGTTCGGCGCACACGTTCGTCTCGATCAGCCCGCTGACCGTGCCCTCCGGGTAGTTCACCGTCGCGTCGAGCCCGGTGACCTGCCCGTCCCTCAGACCCGTGGTGCTGCCGCTGCGGAACACCCGCTGGCCCACGGCCGCGTCACCCGTGCCCGTGATCCGCACCCCGTTGCCGTCGCCGATCGCCACGATGTCCGCGCCGTCGCCGGCCTTGCCGCTCGTGTACTGCACCAGCGAGAAGTCGTTGACCGGGAAGCTCTGCTGGACGGTCTGGCCCACCTGCTGCTTGGCCGTGTTGTCGGAGAACCAGGTCGATCCGTTCGGCCCGCAGTGCCCGGCGGTCAGGATGAAGTCGTTCGTCCCGTTGGTCACGTTGAACCCGGCCGAACAGCGCCCGGCCGTCGACAGGATCGGCTGGGCGCCGTTGATGCGGGTGGTGAACTTGCCCGCCGTGCGCTCCATACGGACGTAACTGCCGATGTCCGCCGCGGTCTTCGTCAGGCTCGCCCAGTCGGAGGCCGACACCGTGCTGTCGGCCTGCACGATCACCTCGTTGGTCCTGTAGTCCGTCACCCACGCCGTCCCGGGCACCTTGGGCGCCGAACGCAGCGTCGCCGTCGCCGACTTCAGCTCGTTCATGCTGTGGTCCACGAGCTTCGGCTCGGCGCCCGCCCTGCGCACCGTGGCGGCCGACTTGTCGTCGGTGACCGCCACGACCGGGCGCCCCTTGTCGTCGAGCCAGGTTCCCGCGGTGCGCGCGGTGCCGAGCTTCTCGACCAGCGCCGAGCCGGGGTTGGTGACGACGGACTCCGGGGTGGTGCGCGGCGTCGCCGAGGTGGCGGGCGTCTCGGTGGCCATGGCCGCCTGGGTGACCATGGTTCCGCCCAGGAGAAGTCCGCCGACTGCCGCCAGCCGTGTCACTCGCCGGACGATCCGTCGTCGTGCGTGCCTCATGCCCAGCTCCCGAAACCCCGGTCGTGCGGCTCCAACACCGCGGGGCCCTCCGGTCGTTGAGTGCCCTCATCCCCATACGTGCGGGGACCCGGCCGTGTTCACCCCGGAAGTGATCACCTCGCGGCACCGCCGCCACACGGGCCTTTTCGAGCCCGGAGTCAGTGTTTTCGCGCCACCCCGCCGAACATCGCGACCTCCGCCGGTTCGGCCCAGCCGGGCCCCTGCGGCGCGGGCCGCCAGCGCGAGCACGACACCACGCCCGGTTCCAGCAGCTCCAGACCGTCGAAGAAACGGGCCACGCGCTCGGGGGTGCGCTGGGTCAGCTTCGGGGTGCCGTGCTCGTTCCAGAACCTCACGGCCTCGTCCACGTCCGGCATCGCCGGGCTGGTGATGGTGTGCGACAGCACCAGATGGCTGCCCGCCGGCAGCCGGTCGAGCAGCCTTCGCACCAGGCCGTACGGGTCCTCGTCGTCGCCGACGAAGATGACCACGCCGAGCAGCATCAGCGCGACCGGCTCGGCGAGGTCCAGAGTCTTCTCCGCGTGCCGCAGGATCGCGTCGGTGTTGCGCAGGTCCTCGTCCAGGTAGTCGGTGCGGCCCTCGGGTGTGCTGGTGAGCAGGGCCCGGGCGTGGGCCAGGACCAGCGGGTCGTTGTCGACGTAGACGACCCGGGCGTCCGGCGCCAGCCGCTGGGCCACCTCGTGGGTGTTGTCCGCGGTCGGCAGCCCGGTGCCGATGTCGAGGAACTGGCGGATCCCGGCCTCGGCCACCAGATGGGTCACGGCACGGCCGAGGAAGAGGCGGTCGGCGCGCGCGTACTCGCCGATGCCCGGGTGTAACTCCCGGATCCGGTCGCCGGCGGCCCGGTCGACCTCGTAGTTGTCCTTGCCGCCCAGCCAGTAGTTCCAGATGCGGGCGGTGTGCGGCTGGGTGATGTCGATCCGGGAGTTCTCCGGCAGGGATGTCATGGGTTCGGCTCCGACGGCAGGAGGGGGCGGACAGAAGGGGGCGGACAGAAGGGCAGGTGCAATCAACAAGCAATCTAAGCAAGGGAATTGATGCTGGTGGTGCCACCCTCGGAATCCGCGACGGGATTCCCGGATTCCGGCGGTGACGCCGGGCCGAGCCGGGCCCAGCTGCGCGTGTCGCCCCACACGGCCGAGGCACCCGTGTAGGGGCGCAGCAGGCGGGAGAGCGCCGGGTCGCCGCGGCCGTTCAGCTCGTCGGAGGCGACGCTGCGGGCGATCCCGGCGAGGAAGTCGGCGAGCTGCACCCGGGCGTCGTACCGGGAGACGACGAGCCGCAGCCCGGCGAGCCCGATGCCCTCCCGCCGCGCCGCGCGTTCGATCCAGGCGATCCGCTCCGGGGTGAGCATGTTCTGCCGGTCGTGGGCGAGCCGGACCGGCCGCCCGCCGCGGCTCCAGTGCGCCGCCGTGCGCAGCACGGAGGGGAGCAGGGGGTTGAGGAGCGGGACGAGCGGGGCCCCCGCGGCGTCGATTCCGTCCCGATAGGCGACCGCACGGGACCGCTCCGTCGCCAGCCGCGTGAGAACGTCCGCCGCGGGCGTCCCGGAATACGCCCACAGCAGCGCGTCGACCGTGCGGAAAAAGGCCTCCACCGGTTCCTCCGGTCCTTCCGCGGACCGTACGCGCAGCAATCGGTTGGCCGCCGCGAGGAAATCCCGCCATTCCGTCTCCGTGAACGTGCGGGGCCCCTCGACGAAGAGCGCCGCGGCCGGTTCCGGATCGTCGAGCAGCAGACGTGCGGTGCGGTCCACCACGAAGAACGCCTTCTCGACCAGATGCACATGGGCGTGCCCGTACAGCGGCCCGGATTCCGACAGCAGCCATTCCAGGACCGCCCGGTGTTTCTCCCGCAGCAGATGGTTCGCCTTGTACTCCTCGGCGGGTGAACGGATCCGGCCGCGGATCTCCCGCACCTGCGCGGCGGCGAATTCCTCCGGCAGCCGCACACTGGCGTGCGCGAACACATCCGTGTTGCCGCCGGTGAGATTCTCCCCGTCCGAGCCGGACTCGTCGCACGCCACTTCCAGGGAAGTCCCGTTCACCCGATCCCAGGTCACACCACAGCCCCCTATCTTGTGCCCCATGAACAGGATCCCGCACGAAACGTCCGGTGAGCCAAACCCTTTTCGGGCCGTCACCCTCGACCGTCTGCGCCGTCGTACGAGCATGAAATGGCGCACCTATCCGGCCGACGTCCTTCCGCTGTGGGTCGCGGAGATGGACGTACCGCTCGCCGAGCCCGTGGTCCGCGCGGTCACGGACGCGCTGGCGCTCGGCGACACCGGCTATCCGGCGGGCACCGCCTACGCCGAGGCGCTGGCCGGCTTCGCCGCGAAACGGTGGGGCTGGCACGGGCTCGCGGTCGAGCGGACCGCGATCGTGCCGGACGTGATGCTGGGCGTCGTCGAGATGATCAAGCTGGTGACCGGTCCCGGCGATCCGGTCGTCGTGAACCCTCCGGTGTATCCGCCGTTCTTCCAGTTCCTCGCCCACATGGACCGCCGGATCGCCGAGGCGCCGCTGGATGCGGACGGACGGCTCGACCTCGGCGCTCTGGAGGAGGCGTACCGGCGGGCCGTCGCGGGCGGCGGGCGGGCCGCGCATCTGCTGTGCAGCCCGCACAACCCGACCGGCACCGTGCACACCGCCGAGGAACTGTCCGCCGTCGCCACCCTCGCCGAGCGGTACGGCGTGCGGGTGGTCGCCGACGAGATCCACGCCCCGCTCACCGCCGCCGGCGTGGACTTCGTGCCGTATCTGAGCGTGCCGGGCGCGGAGCGCGGCCTGTCGCTGATGTCGGCCTCGAAGGCGTGGAACCTGGCCGGTCTCAAGGCGGCCCTGGCCGTCGCGGGCCCCGGGGCCGCCGGCGAGCTGGCCCTGCTGCCGGAGGAGGTCTCGCACGGCCCGAGCCATGTCGGCGTGATCGCCCACACGGCCGCGCTGAGCGAGGGGACCGCCTGGCTGGACGCCCTGCTCGCCGCCCTCGACACCAACCGGCGGCTGCTCGCCGACCTGCTGGCCGAGCACCTGCCCGGGGTCCGCCACCGGCCGGGGGAGGGCACGTATCTGGCGTGGCTGGACTGCCGTGGCCTGGGGCTCGGCGACGATCCGGCCGCGGTCTTCCTGGAACGCGGCCGGGTGGCGCTGAACCACGGACCCGACTTCGGTACCGGGGGAGCCGGCCACGTACGGCTCAATCTAGCCACCTCGCCGGAGATCCTCACCGAGGGCGTGCGCCGGATGGCGGCCGCCCTGGGCTGACCCGTGGCACGACCGGACCATGTCTTGACATGCACTCGAAGTCCACGAACCCCTCGCCCTGCGGGTGATCCTCCAGCTCGTCCCGGAGGACGGCACGGTGGGCCTCGGCGAGTCACCGGGCGGCGCGGCCCGCCTGGAACGCCTCCAGGTCGCCGCCCGCACGGTCGTCGGCATGGACGTCTTCGACGCCACGGCCGTCTCGGCGGCGATCGACTCCGCCCTGCTGCCGACCGGGCCCAGCTCCCACGAACGTGGCTGGACCACCTCCGCCGTCGAGGTCGCCTGGACCCGGCCGGGATCGTCGAGCAGGCCCGGCTGATGCGACAGCGGTACGGCTTCCGCTCGTTCAAGCTCGCCGCGATCCGCGCCCTCGCCGAGGCCTTCCCGGGGCAGCCCCTGCTGAGGCCGGCGATCGAGCAGGACGCGGTCCAGGTGCTGCTCACCGACCACCACTACTGGGGCGGACTGCGCCGCACCCGTGAACTGGCCGCCGTCTGCGAGGCGTTCGGGATCGCGCTGTCCTACCCGTGGAACAGCGCGGACGACGTCGTCCTCCCCGGTGTCCTGGAGCTCGAGGACGGGGAGGTACGGGTGCCGACCGGCCCCGGGCTCGGTGTCGAACTCGACCACGACGCGCTCGACCGGCTGCTGAGGCTGCCGAGGTGGTGATCCCCCTGCCTAGACTGCGGGCATGGATGAGAAGGCGCTCGACCGGCTTGCAGCGGGCAAGTACCTGCTGATCACCAGCTATCGCAAGAACGGCACCGGAGTCGCGACCCCGGTCTGGGTGGTGCGCGACGCGGACACCCTCGGGGCCTGGTCGGCCGCGGACGCCTGGAAGGTGAAGCGGATCAGGGCCCGCGGTGACATCCTCGTCGGCCCCTGCGACGTACGCGGCAACCCCACCGGCGAGCCCGTCCCGGCCACCGCCGAGATCTGCGACCCGCAGACCACCGCCCGCTACCGCACCCTGCTCGCCCGCAAGTACGGCGTGCTGGGGCGCCTCACGCTCCTGGGCAGCCGACTGCGGCGCGGTGTGGACGGGACCGTCGGGATCCGCATCACGCTGTGAGCACCAAAGAGGGGGGCGCGGACCGCACGGTCCACGCCCCCCTCCTGGTGTTCAGGTACGTCCTACGGCGTGTCCACCACCGTCCCGGTCAGCGCCTGCTGGCCGGGCAGCGGGTCGGCGTTCTCGTCGGTCAGCGCCAGCCGCATCGACTCGGCGGGCTCGGTCACCTGGTCCTTCACCGTCGGTACGGTGAAGTCGACGGTGGTGGTCCCGGCCGCGACGTTCATCCACACCCACAGGTTCGCCTCGGACAGCGGGCGCTCCGGGTCGGGCGAGCTGCCGGAGTAGTCCGCCAGCCACTGCGGGTCCACGTCCTTGGTGGACAGCTCGGTGCCCTCGGTCACCGGCAGTACCCGGACCGGCACCCAGAAGTCGATGTCGGTCGCCTCGGACAGGGAGATCCGCCAGCTCAGCGACCCGCCCTCGGTGACCCGGTCGGCGATCGGCGTCAGGGACACCACCGGCGCCGGGTCATCGTTGAGCGTGGTGACCCCGCCCGCGTACGAGCCGATGACGGCACCGCGGACCGCCTTGGCGAGGAGGTCGTACCGCTTGTCGTAGCCGAAGCGGGTGTCGCCCTGCACCTTGACCGGTACGTCGATCGGGGTCGTCCCGGGCCGTACCGTGACCAGCTTGTCCACGGCCCGGCCGGTGTCCGGGTCCAGGACGGTGAAGCGGACCTTGCCGGTGCCGTGCCCGGAGACCTTGACCGGGATGTGGTAGGTGCGGGTGCCGGAGTCGCCCTCCTCGACCGTCAGCCGGCCGATGTCGACCCGCGGCAGCGCCGCCGCCGTGACCGCCGGGGTACCCGGAGCCCAGCCCCAGGCGTCCATCAGCCAGGCCCGCCCGGAGCGTGAACGCGGCGTCAGCTCAAGGGACTTGACGTGCTTGAGGTCGAACCCGGCGCGGGTGGCGGCGGTCAGCGGGACCCGCACCTCGCGCGCCCAGTAGGACGAGGTGTTCTCGGTGCCGGGCAGCCCGTCCACCGTCACCTGGCCGAGCTTCGCCCGGTGACCCGCGGAGTCGGTGAGCGACACGTCCAGCCTGGTGCCGGTGGTGTTCGGCGGCACGAAGACGCGCAGCGTCAGGTTCTTCGCGCCGGACAGGGAGAGCGGCTTGGTGGGCGTGACCCTCGTCGCCGTACCGGGCGCCGACCACTTCAGCGCCACCGCGCCGCGGCCGGCCTCCTTCTCCAGCGCCCACCAGGCGAAGTGCGGGGAGGATCCCTTGTCGTCCTCGCCCAGGCAGGCCTTGGCCGGGGCCGGGTCGACCGCCGCGCACAGCCTGCCGCCGGTCACCTTCACCCCGGCGTCCGGCAGGAAGCCGCCGGTGCGGCGGGCACCCACGGCGTGGGTCAGCACCCGGGCCGGGTCGGCCGACGGGGCACGCCGACCGGTGCCGTCGAGCAGCGGGCGTACCCGGTCGTCGCCCGCCACGAACAGCCGGGCCGCCGCGGCGATGTAGGTGGCACCGGCCTTGTGCTGCTGGTCGGCGGTCAGCCGGGTGCGGGTGCCCGTGGAGCACACCGGGTCGGGGGCGGGGCTGTCCGGGTCGTTCCAGAAGTCGTCGAACGCGGGCGCCTCGGCCTTGCCCGGCGTCCACTCAGTGTTGAAGAAGTTGTGGTTGGCGCCGACCACGTACGCGGCGCTGTGCAGCGCGGTGCCCTTGCTGACGCCGCGCGTGCCGTCGGCGAACACCTCGCCCTGGAGGTCGGAGACATCGCCGTCGCAGCCGGGCAGGATCGTCGCGGACGGGACGTCGGCGACCGGGTTCTGGCCGAAGATCGTCGGACCGATGAGCACGGTGCCGCGGATCTTCCAGCGGACCGGGCCCCGGTAGCCGTCCTGCGCGGCGGGCGCCAGGTAGAGGCTGTCCATCGCGGCCCGGTTGACGCCCTCGCCGCCGCGTGAGTGGCCGACGAGCAGGACCCGGTTCAGGTCGGTCTTCGGCGCGTTGCGTACGACCGTCGGTGCGGCGCCGGGGTGGGCGGCCCAGCCGGCCCATTGCGCGAGGTGCTGCCGTACCAGCGAGGAACGGGCCTGGGCGCCGCCGTCCTCGGCCGTCCAGTCCTGGCCGTTGACGCCGTTCGCCGAGATCGACACCGTCACATAGCCCTGGGAGGCCAGCAGCTTCTGGTCCTGCAGATAGCCCTTGTAGCTGGGGATCGCCTTCAGCCCGGCCGGGCAGGGCCAGTCGCCGGTCACGCCCTCGTCACCGCCGCCCGGCTTGTAGCAGGTGCCGTGCCGGCCGTGCAGGAACAGCGCGAGCGGCCGCTTGCCGGTGGCGCCCTTCGGCGCGACGACCACGGCCTGCATCTCGACCGGCTGGGCGAAGCCGGGCAGCTTCACCGGGTCGAGGTCGTACTCACCGGTGACCGTGCGGTACGCGCCCGGCTTGCCGGGGTCCACGGAGTTCGCCGGGAGCGCGGCCGGGGGCTGCGCGGCGGCGAGCGAACTCTTCGGCGAGGCGCCGGAGTCCGCGGCGTGCGCGTCCAGCCGGCGTCCGGCCGCCAGAACCCGGAGGTCCGTCAGCGATCCGGTCGGCGGCGCGGCCCGGTCGAGGGCGAGCCGGAAGGTACGGCCGTCCTTCGCCGCCTTCGGCACACCGAGCAGCCGGCCGCCCGCGTGGAACTCCACCCGGGCGTCGCCCATGGGCACGGTCCGCTCCGAGCGCCACACCAGCTGACGTGACGCGCCCTCGCCGGTGACACGCCACCCCGGCGGCAGTTCGCTGTCGGAAGCCGCCGACGCCGTCGTACCGGGCGGCTGCTGGGCCTGGGCCGCTCCGGGTGTTCCCGCCAGTGCCGCGAGCACGGCCACGGCGGTGACACCTATGCGACGGGCATGGATCAAGGGTCCCTCCTCGCACTTCGTGCGTGGGCGCCCCGTCCGTACCGGGAGCACCTCACGACACGAAGGAAGCGACGAGGGGCCTGTGGGTTGCCTGTGACGACCGAATCAGCCTGCGAATGACCGGAATTGAGTCACCGGCCCGGTCACCGGCCCGGTCACCGTCTCGGTCCCGCGAGGGCGTAGGCCGCCGTGCCGGTGACGGTGAGGACCAGGGCCGTCCAGGTGCCCGCCGCCGCGCCGGGAGGCAGCAGCATCCAGGACGCCACCCGCATCGGCGCAGTGGTCGGGGGCGGGGCGAAGAACGAGAACGACAGCCAGGCGAACGGCAGCGTCCATGCGTACTGGCCCCCCGAGAGCGCCGCGCCCAGGGCGACCAGTCCCATCAGACCCGCGCTGTCCCGGACGACGAACGCGGCGGTGGCCATGTCCGCGCCGATCGTCTGCACGGTCAGCAGCACCGCGCCGACGACCGCGCCGGCGAGCAGTACGTGCGCGGCTCTGCGGGGCACCCAGCGGATCGCGGCCGTGCGGTCCAGCGCGAGGTCCTGTCCGCCGAGCCCGACCGAGGCCGCCATCGCTCCCGCGGTGAGGACGAGCGCGGGCAGCCGCGGATCGGCGAGCCCTCCACCGCGGTCCCCGGTGAGTGCCCACACCGCCACCGTGCTGATGACCACCGCGGCGAGCGAGGCGGGTACCTGACGTGAACGCGCGTACAGCGTCAGCCATCTCACCGGGCCGCACCGCCGGACAGCGCCTCGAGCACGTCTCCCTCGCAGGAGAACGCGGCGGCCCGCATCGCGTTGACCCGGGAGAGCTGCTCGGCCCGGGGCAGCGCCTCGAGGTCCTTCCACACCGGGCGGGCCTTGGCGTCCATCTCGCGGCGCAGGCCGGGTGACTCCGCGCCGGGCAGGGACCTGAACTCTCCGAGGACCCAGCTCACCGCGACGGTCTGCGCGATGTCCTCTTCCCCCACGCTGAACCAGCCGACGGGGGAGCACCCCGGCACCATGCCCTTGCCGATCAGGGCCCAGGTCAGCTCCTCGCCCTTCGCGGCGGCGACGATGTCGTCGTCGAAGTCGAAGAGCACGTCGGTGCGCGACCACCGCGGCGTGGAGCCCTTCGGCAGGACGGTGGCGTTCTCCCGGACCGAGACCGGCGCCCGGCCGCCCAGGGCACCGTGCAGCAGGCGCAGCGCCTCCTTGCCGGGAGCCGCGAGGTCGGTGAGTCGTGCCCGCTGCGTCTGCGTCACGCACACCGGGCCGTCGCACACCGGCTCTGCGGCGGCCTTGTCGAGGACGTAGATCCGGTGCGGGTCGGACGGGAGGACGAGCAGGGCGATCGCCGCGCCCGCCAGGACGGGCGTCAGGGCGGTCAGCCGGGCACGCGGGGTCGCGGCGACCAGCAGCGCGAAGCCGGTCGCGGCCATGCCGAGCAGCCAGATCGTCTGCCCGACGTGCACGGTGGGGGAGAGCGTGACGAGTACGTCGCGCACCTCCTCCACCGCCGGTGACAGCAGCGAGACCCGGTTCGGCTCCGTGATCGTGGACCCCTCGGCCGTGTCCGTCTCCGTCCGGCCCAGCGACATCTGCATGAGGACCGTGAACGCGAAGGCGGCCATGGCCAGCAGCGGCGGGGTGAGCGCGGACGGCAGGGCCCGCCCGGCCCCCATGCCCAGCACGGCCCCCGCGACGAGCGAGAGCACCGCCACCAGCGAGATCGGAAGCCATCCGACGTGCGTGTACCCGGTGTTGGCGAGCACCTGGACCCCGCCCACGAGGACGAGGACCGCGAAGGCCGAGGCCAGCGTGACCGCCGTCGCGCCCGCCGTCGTGGCGGCGCGGTGCCGGGCGGGACGCGACGTGGTCGTCAGCAGCTCGGACATCTTCGAGCGGTGGTCGCGCAGGCCCTGCAGCGCCCCGAGCCCCACGGTGAGCGGCCACAGGTAGAACAGCAGGCCGCGGGTCCATAGCGCCAGGGACGTCCACTGGGCCGTCCATGCCGTGGTGCCCCTCCACCAGGCGGCGTTCACCAGGTAAAGGAACGCCAGTGCCGTCGTCAGGAGCACGGCGCCGGCCCACGGGGCGACGGAACGCTTCAGCTCGATGCGCAGGACACGCGCGTTCACCAGGCGCCCCTTCCCTGCTCGGGGCCCTGCAGCAGCGCCGAGTAGCCGCGCTCCAGCGGGCTGTCGCCCACGTGTTCGGGGCTGCCCGCCGCGGCCAGGTCGGCCGGGGTGCCCTGGAAGACCAGCCGCCCCTCGGCGAAGAGCACCACGTCGGTGCAGGCGGCGGCGACGTCCTCCACCAGATGGGTCGAGACGAGCACACAGGTGTCCGTGCCCAACTCCTGCAGCAGTTCCCGGAAGCGCAGCCGCTGTGCCGGGTCCAGCCCGACCGTCGGCTCGTCCAGCAGCAGGATCGTCGGGTCGTTGACGATGGCCTGGGCGATGCCGACCCGCCGGACCATGCCGCCCGACAGCGCCTTCATCCTGTCGTCGGCCCGGTCCGCCAGGCCCACGCGCTCCACGGCGCGCTGCACCGCCGCGGGGATGTCCGCCTTGGGCACCTCCTTCAGCCACGCCATGTACTCGACGAACTCGCGCACCGTGAAGCGCTTGTAGTAGCCGAACTCCTGCGGCAGGTAACCGATCCGGCGGCGCAGCGCCCGGAGTTCGCCCTTGCCGCCCGCGGACTCGCCGAGCAGTTCCAGCGTGCCCTCGGTGGGGCGCAGTACGGTGGCCAGCGTTCGGATCAGGGTGGTCTTGCCCGCCCCGTTGGGGCCGAGGAGTCCGTGGACGCCGATGCCCAGCGACAGGTCGAGGCCGTCGACTGCCATCCGTTTCCTGCCGACCCTGACCTTCAGCCCGGTGGCCTGGATCTCCCAGGCGTAGGCCGTCGGCGCGATGTCGGCCGCGCTCATCGCGGACGTCATGAGGTGTTCCTCTCCGATGGTCATCGATGGGCTCCCAACACGGAGTACGCGCCTCTGCGGGCGATCACGACTCCGATGCCGAGTGCGAGGATCAGCGCCCACACGGGCAGACCGCCCGTCTGCAGGGCGAAGGCGGTACGGCGGGTGGCCAGGGTCGGCGCCACGACCACGGCGGCCCATACGGCGGCCAGCGCGACGGCGGCGCGGGTGACACCGACGAGACCGCCGAGCGCCAGCGTCGCCGCCGTGAAGGCCAGGCAGGGCAGCAGCCACTGAGCCACCATCACCCCCGTCACCCATCCGCCCACCAGCAGCGCGGGGACGACCACCGCGAGTACGGACGCGGTGCGCCGCAGCACCAGGTGGAGCCCGGCCCTGGGCGCCGAGGCCGTCAGTTCGTACGCCGGGTCCAGACCGCGCGACCACGACGCCGCGACACCGAGCACGGGCAGGACCGGTGCGAGCAGCAGGACGACGGACACCTCGCCGGTGCCGGTGCCGGTGCCGGCCAGGTCGAGCAGCAGGGCCAGCAGCGTCACGCCCACGACCGTGGCCAGCCACGGCACCATCGCGGGCGTCAACCACCGCGACAGCCGCGCCGGCCGGCGCCGTCCGCGCGGCATCGTGGCGGTGACCGCCAGCCGGGGCTCCAGGCCGGACCACACGGTGTCGACCAGCGACGCCACCGCGGGCACCCCGGCGGCGACAGCGGCGGACAGCCGGTCACGGCACACCCGGCACGTCTCCAGATGGGCCTCCACGGCCCACACCTCGTCGGCCGCGAGGTCCGTACCGCCGCGCGCGTACCCCTCGATGATCCGCGTCGACGCATGTTCCGCGCTCATGCCAGCGCCCTCCGCATCGCGGTCCGGGCCCGGCGCGCACGGGTCTTGACCGTGCCTTCGGGCAGCCCGAGCAGGACCGCGGTCTCCCGGACGGACAGCCCGTCGAGCACCATGGCCTGCAGTACCTGTCTCAGTTCGGGCGCGAGGCACCGCAGCGCGTCCCCGACATCACCGCCGACGGTCGCCGCGAGCGCCTCCTCCTCGGCGGCGGGCGCCGCGTCGGGCAGAGCGGCGGCCGGCGGCGGCTCCGCGTGGTGGGCCCTGCGCCGGAACGCGTCGACCAGGCGGCGCGCCGCGATCGTCCACAGCCAGCCCGTGGCGGTCCCTCCGACCGCTGCCCCCGTGAACGCACCCGCCGCGCGCCACACCGCGAGGTAGGTCTCCTGCATGACCTCCGCGACGAGCTGCTCGTCCACACACCGGCGGCGCAACCGCACCGCCATCCACGGCGACGTACGCCGGTACAACTCCTCGAATGCGGCACGGTCGCCTCTTGCCACCAGCCGGACGAGACGTTCCTCGTCCACCTCGTGCAGCGGTGCCCTGACTGATCTCACACCCGCTAGACGCCCGGGCCGCGCCGCAGGTTTTCCCCCTGATGTGATCCCCGCCACATGCGGGAGCGTGTTGCGCTAGTGGTGCCAGCCCCGGTAGGGCTCGTCGACCAGTTGGAACACCGGCTCGCCCCGTACCGGGTCCTTCACCGTGGAGAGGCGGACGCGGTCGCCGCTGTGGATGCCGATGAGCGGGCCCATGACCCGGCCGCGCACGACGAACCCCTCCGCCATCTCGACCAGTGACACGTTGCGCGCGGAGGGCGTGTTGCGGTGGACCACGGTGGAGTGGCGGACCGTCCCGGTGCCCTCGCTGCGCTCCGTGCGCAGGTCGCTGCCCTGGCACACCGGACACAGCAGCCGGTGGTACATGGCGGTGCCGCACCAGGTGCAGCGCTGGAAGAGGATCGCCTCGCCGTCGGCCTTCACGCGGTCGAGCAGCCCCGCGGAGGAGCCGGCGGTCCGCTGAACGGCGCTTCCTGAGTAGTGGTACACGCTGGTCAACTCCCTGCCCTGGGCCGGAATCCCCCGTGCGCGGCTCACCCGTGCACGGACGTGCCCGGTCACCGTGCCACCGTGCACGCGCTCAGCGTATGGCACTGAGTGCCACTCGTAAAGGTACTGCGTACCCCCAATATTCCGGGGCTCCGTGGAGGTCGTCGGCGGGGTCAGTCCCGGCCGAGTGTCGTCTCGATCTCCTGCACCACCCGCCACAACGGAGCCCCGCGGCGGGAGACCACGACGACCACGTCCTCGGGGTGCTCCTCGGCGGCCGGCACCGGCACCGGCGCAGGGGCCGGCGCGGGCGCGGGCGCCTTGCCGAACGCCGACTGCACATAGCCCAGCGCGTGGTCCACGGTGGCGGTCGCGTCGCCCTCGCCGTCCGAACGCAGCCAGGACCGCAGGGCGTTGTTGTGCGCGGCGACCACGGCCGACGCGATCACATCGGCCCGCAGGTTGCCGTCGGACCGGCCGGCGAAACGGCCCCGCAGATACTCGGCGAGGGCACGCTCGTAGCGCCACACCACCGACAGTTCGTACGCGCGCAGCCCCGGCACCTTCTTGGTGAGCCGGTAGCGCTGCACGGAGAAGGAGGGGTTCTCGGCGTACATCTGGAGGACGAGCCGGGCGGCGTCGCACACGCGGCGCACCGGCTCGGCGTCCTCCTCGCTCGCGGCGAGGAAGGCGGTCATGTCGGCCAGGCACCGCTCGTGGTCGGGGAAGACCACGTCCTCCTTGGAGGGGAAGTAGCGGAAGAACGACCGGCGGCCGACGCCCGCGAGGGCCACGATGTCGTCCACGGTGGTCTGTTCGTAGCCCCGCTCCAGGAACAGCTGGAAGGCCGCCGCCACCAGGGCGTCCCGCATGGGCGGCTTGACCTCCGCCTTCTCAGTGGCGCTCATGGACGGGAAAGTAACACCTGAGACCCTCCGATGGCACTCAGTTCCCTCCCGACGGGGAACTGAGTGCCTGGCACGGAGTGCCGAAACGTGGCGGGGTCAGAGCCGCTCGGCCGCCTCGACGACGTTCGTCAGCAGCATCGCGCGGGTCATCGGGCCGACACCGCCGATCGGCGGGGCGAAGGAGCCCGCGACATCGCCGACGTCGGGGTGGACGTCACCGAGGACGCCCTCGACCGTGCGGGTCAGGCCCACGGACAGCACGGTCGCGCCCGGCTTGATCCAGTCCGGCCGCACCAGGTGCGCCACCCCGGCGGCGGCCACCACCACGTCCGCCTCCCGGGCGTGCGCGGCGACGTCCTGGGTCGCCTCGTGGCACAGGGTCACCGTGGCGTGCTCGGTGGCGCGGGTCAGCATCAGGCCGAGCGGACGGCCCACCGTCACCCCGCAGCCGATGACGCAGAACTGCTGCCCGGTGATCGCCACGTGGTTGCGGCGCAGCAGGTCGATGATGCCGCGCGGGGTGCACGGCAGCGGCGCGGGAATGCCCAGCACCAGCCGGCCCAGGTTCGTCGGGTGGAGCCCGTCGGCGTCCTTGACCGGGTCGATCAGCTCCAGCACGGCGTGCGTGTCGATGTGGGCGGGCAGTGGGAGCTGCACGATGAAACCGGTGCACGCGGGGTCGGCGTTGAGCCGCAGCACCGCGGCCTCGACATCGGCCTGAGAGGCGTCGGCGGGCAGCTCCACCCGGATCGAGGCGATGCCGACCTGCGCGCAGTCCCGGTGCTTGCCGCCCACGTAGGACCGGCTGCCCGCGTCCTCGCCGACGAGGATCGTGCCCAGCCCCGGGGTGATGCCGCGCTCCTTCAACGCCTGTACACGAAGGGCGAGTTCACTCTTGATGTCGGCCGCGGCGGCCTTGCCGTCGAGAAGTGTTGCGGTGGTCACGGAGTCGACGAGCCCTTCGGGAGAGAAAACGACGGTCCTGTCATCGTACGACCCCTCCGTCCCCCTCTTCGCAGGAGCACCTTTCGCCCGGCGTAGCCTTTCCGCACCGCCGCCCAGCCCCGAGGAGCCCTCCGTGCCGCCCGCCCGCCCCCGTCTCCTCTACGTCACCGACCTGGCCTACCCGGCCCGCGGCCGGCGCTACGGCGACGAGGACGTCTTCCTCACCTCCCGGCTGCGCGCCGACTTCGACCTCGCCCTGTGCCATCCCCTGGACGCGACGGCCCTGATGGACGCCTTCGACGCCGTGGTCGTCCGCAACAGCGGGCCCGTGCTCGGCTATCAGGGCGCGTACGACGCCTTCCGCGAGCGCGCCCTGCGGGACGGCGTCCGCGTCTACAACCCGCTCACCGGGCGTGCCGACATGGCCGGCAAGCAGTACCTCCTGGACCTCACCGCCGAGGGGTACCCGGTGATCCCCACGGTCGACCGTGCGCAGGACCTGCACCGCCTCCCCGAGGCCCGCCGGTACGTCGTCAAGCCCAAGCTGGGCGCCGATTCGCTGGGCCTCAGGATCGTCACCCCGGACGACCTGGCCGCGCTCGCCGAGGGCGGCGTTCTCATCCAGCCGTGCGTCGACTTCGCGTACGAGGTCTCCTTCTACTTCGTCGACCACGACTTCCAGTACGCCCTGTTCGCCCCCGACCCCGCCCGCCGCTGGGAGCTCCGGCCGTACGAACCGACCTCCGCGGACCTGGGGTTCGCCCACCGTTTCGTCGACTGGAACACCCTGGCGTACGGCGTCCAGCGCGTCGACGCCTGCCGCGCCCCCGGCGGTGAGCTGCTCCTCGTAGAACTGGAGGACCTCAACCCGTACCTCTCCCTGGACGCCCTCGACGCCGGCGAACGGGACGCCTTCGTCGACGCGACCACGCGTTCCCTGCACCGCTTCCTCACCGGCTGAACCCGCCCGCCCGTCCGCCCGTATCTCTCCGCGGGGGAACGGAACGGAGGGAGACCAGGGTGCCGACACCGGCCGAACCCGGACAGCCGCAGGAGCGCAAGGTCGTGGAGCCCATCCGGGTCCTCAGGCCCCGCAACACCGACGCCCTGGCGGACCTGTTCCGGGAGATGACCGAGCTGACCAAGGACCCCGTGTCCTACGAGTCGATCCCGCTGCCGGTCCTGCCGGGCGCCGTCGACGAGGCGGCGACGGAGCAACTCCCCCCGGTGGAGCACTGGTCCGACACCGTGACCGCTCCCGACGGCGGCGGGAACCGGGCGGAGGGCCACGACGAGGCCGGACCCGCGACGCAACGGATCGCCGGCCAGGACTGGTCGGGCGAGCCCACCACGTACGAGCCCCCTCGCACCGCCGTGACCTCGGCGGGGCGGGCGGAGCGGCCCCCGTACGGATCCCGCTCCGCCCGCCCCGCC